>JAHDHP010000108.1:0-8442 GCA_020631245.1 Bacteroidota bacterium
ACGAGTCCAATTATTAAAATTGGCTAAGTTGGGGTTGGTCGTCTCGGCAGTAAACAAACCTTGTTCACTTGCTACCCACAACCGTCCATCTAGTACCGCCAACTGATAGGCAGGAATACGCATCCCATCGCTACTCACGGTATAAGTATCCAAAATTTCCTGTGCTACCACATCTAATACGACAACTCCAAAGCTAGTAGACAAATACAATAGGTTATCTACAAAATGAGTCGCATGAATCACTGTTCCTAAAATATTCGCGCGTTTTATATCGGTGATAGGCGTAATCGTTCCATTTTCATAAAGGTCAATTATACCACTCTTATACACCACTACCAACACATCCAAAGATGCTTGATAATCCAAGGCAACAATATCCATTTCTGAAAAACCACCAACTCGCGTAAAATTCTCCATCGAAGCATCATCTTGATCATAAGCAAACATCGACAATTCAGTACCCACAAAAATACGGCTTCCCACTTGTTCCATACACTGTGCCTGCTGAAAAGGGATATAGGTTTTCCAAGTTCCTAATGCTCTATTTTGGGTAATACCATCAATAGAAAGGCAACATATTAAAAAAAAACCAAACGCTAAATATTTCAAAAATTGACTCATATGACTAATTAGACTTTTACTTTTATGCAATTCTCTTTTAAAGATGGGATATTAAAGCATAACGTTGTTTATCTATGATAGTAAATCTACAATGATAATAGTAAGAAACTACCTAATAAGCTGTATTTTTTTTGTAAATTGGCAGTCGTTTAATCAGAAAAAAGAAGTTCATGGAGTTTATTATAATAGCGATATTCCTGATTGGGTACTTACTAATCACATTAGAGCACCCTCTCAAAATAAACAAAGCAGCCCCAGCCCTCCTATTAGGAGTCCTTTGTTGGGCCGTATTTGCCCTTTTTCATGGAGACTTCCACCATGTCGAACACGAACTGAATCACCACCTTCCCGAAATAGTTGGTATTCTATTCTTCCTAATGGGTGCTATGACCATCGTAGAAATCATAGATATTCACGATGGGTTTAGGGTCATTACCAGTAAAATAACTACGCGAAACAAAGCCAAATTGTTGGGAATCGTCTGCGTACTGACATTCTTTATGTCTGCTGCCCTTGACAACCTAACAACCGCCATTGTGATGGCCTCCCTACTCCGCAAACTACTTGAAGATAAACAAGATCGGCTCGTATTTGCCTCTATGGTCGTCATATCCGCTAATGCTGGTGGTGCTTGGTCGCCTATTGGAGACGTAACTACTACTATGTTATGGATCGAAGATTGTATCACCACCGGTCAAGTAATCATACAATTGATTATTCCTAGTTTAGTATGTATGATTGTCCCTCTTTTCTTGGTCGCTCGAAAAATGAAAGGTGACTTTCCACCGATTGAATTCAACACTGAGTTTCGCACCACACCAGGTGAAAGAATGCTTGTCCTAATCGCAGGTGTATCTAGTTTGATTTTCGTACCTATCTTCAAAGTTGTTACCCATTTACCTCCTTTTATGGGAATGTTCCTGAGTTTAGGCTTCATGTGGGCACTTACCGAAATCCTACACCGTAGCAAAACACACGATGAAAGTGCGAAATTCTCTCCTATCTACGCATTATCAAAAATTGATTCCGCAAGTATTTTATTTTTCTTCGGTATCCTAGCAGGTGTATCTGTATTATCTTCTATTGGTACGCTCCAAACAGTAGCTACTTTCTTAGATAACACCATTGGAAATAAAGATGCTATCGTTATCATTATTGGAGCTTTATCTTCTATCGTTGATAATGTACCACTCGTAAAGGGAGCTATCGAAATGTACGAACTTACACCAGGTGATCACTATCTTCAAACCGATGGTAAACTCTGGGAATTCCTAGCTTATTGTGCGGGTACAGGCGGAAGTATGCTTATTATTGGTTCTGCTGCTGGTGTTGCTATTATGGGTATCGAAAAAATCGAATTCTTCTGGTATTTCAAAAAATTCTCCCTTCTAGCTCTAGCTGGTTATCTTGCCGGAGCCGCCGTCTACCTATTGATGTATCCTATTATGCACTAAATTGAGTGATTGAGTGATTGGGTGGTTGGGTAATACAAACTCAACAATTCAATCACCCAACAACTCAACAACTTTTTTATATGGGTGTGCCCCCTTTTTTGCCAATCAAGCTGTTAGGTTTTTCCAAGCTGACAGGTTTAGATTGGCAAAAAAGGGGTCGGGCTATCCGTTCTTATGGTGCTACGGGATATACTGTTCAGCATGGTCGTCCCTTGTCTTCGCTCACTCCGCTCAGCCTGCGGCACTCCCTGCTTCACAAGCATTCCCTAACACGCCCCATACCACTGCTATCCCTCACACTTTTCCATGAGTGAATGAGCGAATGGCTGAATGATTGAATAAGCGTTACGCTTTAATCATTCATTCACTCATCCACTCAATCATTCATTCAATCATTGTACTATGAAACACCTATTACTCTTTACAGTTCTTTTACTCCTCACCACCACCCTCTTTGCCCAATACGAACACCCCACTTGCAACGGCAGTCGCTACCTAGAAGCCACCTATGAAGTAAGTGAACCAGTTACTGTAAAATTTGGAGAAAACACCACCTTTGGTGGTACCTTCCAAGAGCTATTTATGGATGTATTTGAGCCATTAGGAGACGAAGCAACCGAACAACGTCCTGTAATGCTCATCGCATTCGGAGGCGCATTCATACAAGGAGAGCGCGAACAAGTGCATTTTATGTGTGAACATTATGCAAAAAAAGGCTATGTCACTGCCGCTATCGACTATCGCATTTACGACGACTTCCCCAATCTACCCGATTCATTAGACATGCTAGATGTAGTCGTCAAAGCAGTACATGATGTGCGTGCCGCTGTGCGTTTCTTACGACATGATGCCGACAATGGCAACCAATTCCGTATTGATCCAGATTATATCATAGCAGGTGGTCTATCGGCAGGAGCTATTGCTGCTTTACATCATGCCTACCTTGACCTTGATGACACTCCTGCTCCTCAATATATACTAGATGCAGTAGATGCAAATGGAGGAGTTGAAGGTAATTCAGGTTCGGAAGAAGCACTCGCCTACTCATCTGATGTACAAGGCGTATTGAATATACTTGGCGGACTCCATAAAATCACGTGGATTACTGAAGACGAACCGATTCACTTCAGTATGCATGGTACAGAAGATGATATAGTATCTTATGGTGTAGGCTTTGCAGGCTTTGAACTTGGTGGACAAATCATAGGTATGTCAATCAATGGAAGCGGAGCGATTCACCCACATTTTGAGGAGATTGGTCTTGCAAGTGAGTTAATTACCGTTGATGGTGGTGGTCATGGAGATTTTCTATTTGATGGTACGACTACTTGGTTAGATAGCCTCTATAATTCATCTTCTCGTTTCTTTTATGAGCATCTTTTATGCCCTACTGCTGCCGTAGGTATCGAAGAGAATACACTTGCACCTAGTATCAGTGCTTATCCTAATCCTACTAGTGACTTATTATATATCGAAATGCCTGAAGTAGCCATTAAAGAAATGATGGTCTATGATGCTTTAGGTCGTGTCATCGTACAATACACAGATATTGCTGCCAATCAAACTATTATTTTGAATAGCCAGCAGTTTACAACAGGCAACTATTTCTTACAGTTACAAGATGCAAATGGCAAAAAAGTAGTCAAGCAATTTGTAGTGACTAAATGATAAATAAAAATACATGAACTAAAAAAGGATCGTTTGTTGTTGGTAAATCGTTAAGAAAATAAATCACTTAATTTTTACTAATGAATTTATCAACAATTCTGTTAAGTATTGCTTCAGTAATACTATTTATCATCTTATTTATTGGTTTTAAAATCTGGCAATTATCAACTACTGATTTTGGTTATGTTACCAAAGGTAGTGAAGTGTACTATTATGATATGTCGAAGATAGATAATTTAAGAGTTCATAAAATGAAACTAAAAAATGTAGATGCCAATACACTTGTAGAAATAGAAAACATGTATGCGACAGATAAGAACCAAGTTTATTGCGAGGGACATGTGCTAGAAGGAGCCAATCCAAATACAATCGAGAAATTAGATTACGCCCTATATAGAGATGGGAATACCGTTTATTATATGCACATAAAAGTGAGTGAGGACTACCCTCATTTTAAACATGATGGGATCTATTCTTGGGATAAATCAAAGGTCTTTTATAGTACAGAAGAAATAAAAGAGGCAGATGCCCAAAGCTTTGAATCGCTAGACAACATCATGATGTTTTTTGCAAGAGACAAAAACAATATGTATATCAGAGGAGATATTTTTGAAGAAGCTGATAGCCCTTCTTTTGAACACCTAGCACATGCCTATTGGAAAGATAAAAATGCCGTTTATTATTCAACTGACAAAATACCTGGTGCAGATCCTGCCTCTTTTGTTGTTATAGAAGACGAGAAGAATCATGTAGGAAAAGATAAGTTTCGCACCTATGTAAATGGGAAACCGATTGATGATTAACATCAAACATTAATACCAGTGATGACGCTCATTGTCATTGACATAAGGTGTCAGACGACTTTTTATTAATCCAATAATGAATTGGGCGGTAGCCCCGTCGCACCTCGCACAAAAAATAAATATGATCAGCTACTGGGAACGTGAAGCTTTACTACAATACGACCACCTCATTATTGGCAGCGGTATTGTTGGCTTATCAACCGCCATTTCCTTACAAGAAAAATACCCCAAACAGCGAATTGCTGTATTAGAGCGAGGGGTTTTACCAACAGGAGCAAGTACCAAAAATGCGGGTTTTGCCTGTATTGGCAGCCTCACCGAAATCTTAGATGATTTGACCCATTTATCGGAAAAGGAAGTCGTCGATTTAGTAGAACGACGCCGAAATGGATTAGCCACTTTGCGCCAACGATTAGGAGATGAAGCAATCGAATATTTGGAGTGTGGGAGTTATGAAATTATTGGAGAACGAGAGCTTCCCGCCTTAGAAGAATTGGAACGCATTAATACGCTATTGAAGCCGATGTTAGGTCAACAGGCTTTTAGTTTGTGTAGCGAAAAAAGAAGCGATTTTGGCTTCGCTTCTTCCTTCGCCAAAGCCATGATTTTAAATCATTGTGAAGGGCAA
Organism: Bacteroidota bacterium; assembly: GCA_020631245.1. Taxonomy (GTDB): domain Bacteria; phylum Bacteroidota; class Bacteroidia; order Chitinophagales; family UBA2359; genus JAHDHP01. The sequence continues at coordinate 5,175 of JAHDHP010000108.1, forward strand.
ATTCACACAGGTAAAATGATGCGGGCTTTACTAGATAAAGCAAGAACAGTAGGTGTGCAGGTGTTGACAGGTGTAACAGTTAGTCGCATAGAAGAGACGGAAAAACAAGTAAATTTAGTCGCATATCCAAGTGGCAAGCCTACCCACCAATACCAATTTGTAGCCCCTCAAGTGTATATTTGCACCAATGCCTTTAGTAAACAATTCTTACCCAACCTAGACCTTCAACCTGGACGTGGACAAGTACTCGTCACCCACCCAATTCCCAATCTTCCCTTCGAGGGCATTTTCCACTTTGATGAAGGTTATTTTTACTTCCGCAATCACGGAAAACGGGTCATTTTTGGAGGTGGTCGCAACCTCGACTTTGAAGGCGAACAAAGCACCCAACTAGAAACAACTCCCCTGATAATGAATGCTTTAGAAACGCATCTACGAGAGAACATTTTACCCAACACACCCTTCGAAATTGATATGCGTTGGGCAGGTGTGATGGGTTTTGGCAAAACGAAAGTGCCCATTGTAAAACGTCATAGTGAACGTATTGCAATAGGCATTCGAATGGGAGGCATGGGTGTTGCTATTGGTAGCTTGATTGGGGCAGAGTTAGCTAGTTTAGGGTAAAAAGGGTAAAACCTTACAGCCAAAATAAAGCTTTATTTTGGCTGTAAGCACTACATTTCACCTATCTACAGCCAGAATGAGCACTCATTTTGGCTGAAAATGTGTATATTTAGGTTAACAACTTAATACGCATTATATGAATCCTTTAATCGGTAGAAAAGAAGAAATAAAAAAAATGCACAGATATTTAACATCCCGCAAATCGGAGTTTGTAGCAGTGTATGGTAGACGGCGGGTTGGAAAGACTTTTCTAGTTAGAAAAGCTTATCAGAATAAGTTTGCTTTTCAACTGACAGGCTTGGCAAACGTTTCTATGAAATACCAATTGAGTCAATTTCATGCAGCATTGAGCAAACATGCTTTAGCTGTAAATTGGACACCTGAGCCTGCAACAGATTGGTTTATCGCATTTCGTCAACTTAGTGATTATTTGGAGCGATTACCTCATCAAAAGAATAAGAAAGTTATTTTTTTGGATGAACTTCCCTGGTTAGATACACATAATTCAAAGTTTATATCAGGCTTAGAACATTTTTGGAATAGTTGGGCAAGTGCACGTGATGATATTGTGTTGATTGTTTGTGGATCAGCAGCTTCTTGGATGCTCAAAAATTTGATCAAAAATCGTGGAGGTTTACATAACCGCCTAACTGATCGCATCAAATTAGAGCCATTTGAATTAGCAGAAACAGAAGCCTTTCTCCAGTCAAAAAACGCTGTTTATAATCGCTATCAGACTCTCCTTTTATATATGGTATTTGGAGGAATACCTTTCTACTTGGACTTTATCAGTTCAGAGAAAAGTGCCATGCAAAACATCAATGATTTATGTTTTCATGCCGATGCCCCTTTTCGCTTGGAATATGAAAGTTTATACGCTTCCCTTTTTAAAAAGCATGAACGACATGTCAGTATAATTGAAGCATTGGCAAGTAAAGGAAAAGGCTTGACAAGAAATGAAATTATTAAGCAAACTAAACTTTCTGATGGAGGTGGTTTAACCCGCATTTTAAGGGAATTGGAAGAGAGTAATTTTATACGGAAATATAAAACATTCGGTAAGAAACAAAAGGAAGGGCTTTATCAATTGGTCGATTTATATTCGCTGTTTTACTTACGTTTCATTAAACAGGCAGATCCAGATGATGAGCATTTTTGGTTAAATATGATCGAGACACCTACATTCTTTGCTTGGAGTGGTTATGCTTTCGAAATGATTTGTCTGCATCATATTACACAAATAAAAAAAGCATTGGGTATTAGCGGTATTCAAACTGCTGTTTCAACTTGGCGATCGAAAACCGCGCAAATTGACTTAGTGATTGATCGTAAAGACCAAGTCATTAATCTGTGTGAAATGAAATTCTCGATCAATCCCTTTACGATTGATAAAAAGTATGCAGCGAACCTGCGTAATAAGATGGGTAGTTTTCGGGAAGAAACACAGACTGATAAAGCCTTGTTTTTAACGTTCATTAGCACCTACGGACTTCAGGAAAACCAATATTCAGGAATGGTACGAAATAGCTTAGAGATGGATATTTTGTTTGAATAAACAATAAGACTAAGCTGCTTCCAATTCTGATTGCTTCGCCTTTCTCACCTTCCACCAATACACCAAACCAATCGTCATCACTAATAAATAAGGCGTTACAAACAAGTATAAGATACCTCTATTTAATCCTAGTGCATGCGTACCCCCTTCCTTCAGATTTTGCTCGGCTGCCCCCTTACACATCGGACATTGCGCCAATAACTCTTCCGACACTAACAGTAGTAAACAACAAATTGCAAATGCAGCAACAAAACGAAATATTGTGATTTTATTCATCATAGTCTAATTTATTCAAAATTTGGTTTCCTTCTCCCTCAATCCCTTAATAATAAGGCGACAACATCAAATACACCAACACCCCTGTCACCGATACATACAACCAAAGGGGCATTGTCCAGCGAGCAATTTTGCGGTGTTTTTCATTTTGTCCTAAAAAAGCACGCATAAACGTAAATAGAATGATCGGCAAGATGATAGCCGCCAAAATAATATGACTAATGAGAATCACATAGTAGATAATCGCAATAATTCCCTCTCCACCAAACTTCGTCGATTCGGTCATCGTATGATAGATCGTATAAGAAATGAGGAATGTAGCAGATAATAAGAGGGCAGTAATATTGGCTGTTTTGTGCGCTTTGATATTTTTTTGTTTGATAAAATACCAGCTTGCCAATAATGCAATCGTTACACAAAAATTGAGGAAGGCATGAAACTTCGGTAGTATCTTCCAGTTGAAATCAGTTTCAATATCTGGGGGGGCAATATTGAAGGTGAGGATCACCAACAGCGTCACCAATCCCGACACTCCCACTATGAGTTTAGATAGAAATTGTTCTTTAGATAATAGTGATGACATAATTTTAGATTATTTTCTGAGCGTATCCCCCAATGTCCGTAGAGATAAGGTATCAGGGGGACAGGATTCAGGTGTCAGTTTTGTAGGGCGCAGAACTATGTGCCTGCCCTAATTCTCTGTCGATAGAAAGAATGTAAACACGTATATTTAACATTTCCGAATGACTTTTTGATCTCTGTTTTTTATTTTCTGGACGCATCCCTTGCGTAAGACAATGAGCGAATGAGTGA
>JAHDHP010000108.1:8542-11281 GCA_020631245.1 Bacteroidota bacterium
AATGAGCGAATGAGTGAGTTAGCGTTAGGCCTATTCACTCGGACAAGGCATGTCTTGTCTCTACTCTTTCGCCTTTCTCCCAGCTGCCCACAAATATTCTAACTGTACGGTTTTAATATCCATCATCATTTGATTGACTTCCTCTTCTTTAGTACCATCGTAGTAACCGCGAATAACACGTTCCTTATCTACTAGTACTAAATTGGGTGTGTGGATAAAATCCTCTGCTCCTCCATCTCCTTCTGTGATGACCACATAATACCCCTTTCTAGCTTGTTCATATAAATCTACTTTGCTACCTGTCACAAATAGCCACTTAGTAGAATCGGCTTCGTAAAGTTCGGCATATTCAGCTAAACGAGGAATTGAATCTCTTTCGGGATCAACCGTATGAGAGAGTATCTTAATCATGGTATCTTTTCGAAACTCATATTGAACCCGCTGCAGTTGCTTGCTCATTTGTGGGCAAATAGAGGGGCAATGAGAAAAGAAGAAATCAGCGATAAAGATTTTATCTTTAAAATCATTGTGGGTCACTTTTCTACCCGTATGTCCATCAAAAGAAAAGTCAGGAACCGTATGCCAGAGGGTGTCATTTACTTTTATAGCATTGCTTTGTTCCATTTCATCAGTGAGTGCAACATACCGCTTTACAAAGGGACGGTTTTCTCGTCCTAATACATTCAAAATATCGAGTCCATCCAGAAGGAGTAAACAACCTACTGGCATGATAAAAGCAATGAATAATGCAATAATTTTATTGCCCATGATCTTATTGATTGGGGGAATGAAAAACTGTCTCGATAGAATAAAAAATGTGCTGTAATTTAGTTATACATATAACCATTTTACAGCACATTAGTTCATTGAAAAATGTCTTTAGAATGAGGGGCTAACTAGTGCCCGCCTTTGTCGTGACCACCACCATGATCGCCTCCATGTCCACCTCCGTGATCACCATGATCTGGAATTTCTGGTAATTCAGGTAGTGCATCCCATATAATTCGGTTATTTTGCCATTCAGCACCTTCCCATAAGAAAGCTACTAAGAACCAAATTAGGAATACCAATGGTACTAAGATGGTTAATGCTAATGCACGACGTTCGTAGCGAACGTGCATAAACTCTCCTACAATAAAGTAGGCTTTCAGTAAACTTGCTACAATAAAGAAGGAGTTCAATAAGAATTTGGATTTTTGTCCATCAGGATCTACTACATATAACCATATTAAGGCAGCAACAACTTCAACAATGGTAATCACTGTTAGCCAAACAGTAGCAACCCATACACTCTTCACCTGCTGTTCATAGGTTTCTTGATCTAAACTATGTGCCATTTTTATTGATTTATTTTCTAGTCAATTACTTATTTTATCAATAGGATTATAGTAGATAAAATGCAAGGAATACAAATACCCATACAAGATCTACAAAGTGCCAGTACAAGCCTATTTTCTCTACCATTTCATAGTGTCCTCGCCTTTCGTAAACGCCCATAGCAGCTTGTATACAAACCATTATATTGAAGACCACTCCACTAAATACGTGGAAGCCGTGGAAACCAGTGATTAAGAAGAATAATTGCCCAAATACAGGAGGTGCACCAAAGGTGTTATCACTCATTACCATACCATGCCCATGATCATAACCCGTAATAAGGTGATGCCACTCCCAAGCCTGACAACCCAAGAAAGCAGCTCCTCCAATAATCCCAAGTAGCATCCATTTTACTACTCCCTTTTTATTCATCATATGTCCTTCCTGTACGGCCCGTACAACAAATACACTACTCAAAATAAGAATGAAAGTCATAATACTCACAAAACCTAATGGTGCTTCCCATCCATGCAAGAACGGCATGGCATTGAAAACCTCATTAGGATCTGCCCAGCGTTCGCTACTAAAACGAATAGCACCATAAGAAATCAACAGTCCAGAAAAGGTAAATGCATCTGATACTAGGAAGTACCACATCATTAATTTACCATAGCTTACATTAAAGGGGGATCCACCACCCTCCCATGCTTCTTCTTCTGTTGTTGGATTAATGGGTGAAACAGTATGTGTCGCCATTATTCTATAATAAAAAGTGATTTAATGTTAGCCAAGAAAGACAAATTGCCATTTATCTTTCCTCGCCTTTTTATTCGTACATTTTTAGAAAGAAGAACAGATACAACCACAAGACATCTACAAAATGCCAGTAAGTGCCTAAGAGTTCTATTCCCAAATTTCGATGTGGATTAACATCCCGCATGAGTTTCTTAATAGCATTATCTCTAGAAAATGATTTTAAGAAGAAAATGAGGATGAATAAAACACCCCCTGCGACATGTAGTCCGTGTAAACCAGCAATGATATAGAAAAACCCACCTGAAGGATTTCCCTCCAAATAGATTCCATTTCTTACTAGTTCTTGGAATCCTTGTACTTGACAATATAAGAAGCCTGCTCCAAATAAAAGGGACAAGCCTAGCATACTTGTATATAAGCTTCTTTTATCTCGTTTGAAAGCGTGTGATGCGATGGCAATGGTGACACTACTCAGTAGAATAAGTGCGGTACTGTACCAGAAAATATCTGGGATAAGATACTCGTACCAATTGCCTTGTGCATATCGCACAATAAAAGCACTCGTTAAGCCCGCAAACATCATGACGATACTTGCTAAGCCTACCCAAAGTAAAAATTTTTGGGGATGTACACTGTAGTTATTACTCAATGTGGTGCTCATTTTTT
>JAHDHP010000108.1:11381-12556 GCA_020631245.1 Bacteroidota bacterium
CTACCAAAAGCGATCTAATACCATTACAATTTGTAATAAGGGCAGGTAAATAATTGATGCAAACATCAACTTTAAGGCTGCCTTATTATCGCATTGTCGAAATAAATTATAGCCGTAATATAAGAACATAGCACCTAATCCAATGGCTGCAATGGCGGTTGCCCATCCGAGCATTCCAATAGCCGTTGGAAGTAGGCTAACTACTATCAAAAATAAGGTGTACATGATCACTTGTAGTGCCATTGCTTTATTTTTGGTAGTAGGTGTTGGCATGAGTCGAAACCCTGCCTTAGCGTATTCTTCTGCTCCTAGCCAGCCAATTGCCCAAAAGTGGGGAAACTGCCATAGAAACTGAATACTAAATAATAAATAAGCCTCGTAGGTAATGGCATTGGTACAAGCGACCCAACCGATTACGGGAGGTAATGCTCCTGGAATGGCTCCTACTAAAATAGCAATCGGAGAAATTCGCTTGAGCGGTGTATAAATGAAGGCGTAACTAAATAGGGATAATGCACCTAGTAGTGCTGCTTGTTCGTTGAAGAAATAAGCTAATATCGCTATTCCAGCTACTCCACACATTCCTGAGACTAAGGCAGCTTCGGTGACGCTCATACGACCTGTCGCAAGTGGACGGTTCGTGGTGCGTTTCATGAGCTTGTCAAAGTCTTTTTCTAATATTTGATTGATTGCATTGGCTGCACTTGTTACTAAAAAGCCTCCTATACCTAATAATACAAGATAGAGCATACTTGCTTCTGTTCCTGCTGCTAGTAGGTATCCAATGGTCGCTGAAAAAACTACTGTCAGATTGAGTCGTACTTTTACAAGCATACTGTAATCTGCGAGCTTGGCTTTGATTGCTGCTGACCAAGTGTTTTGGGATGCTATTTTAGTTGTTGAGATCATTTTTTTTGATACAGGGCGATGCCCTATGTTAATGCTGACGTTCTTTCAGGACTGTGGAATCAGATTTTGCTTTTCACCACAGATTACACGAATTAACACAGATTATCTATATTTAGCGTAACGCCTATTCAGTCATTCGCTCATTCAATCATCCAGTCATTGGTTTGCGTGAGGGATAGAGGCGGAAGCTTGGCGAAGTAGAAACCTCGTGAGGCTTGGACTAGCAGGGCTGACGAAGGAAGACACTGCTAGGACTTTAGCCGAAC
>JAHDHP010000109.1:0-7957 GCA_020631245.1 Bacteroidota bacterium
GAGCATTGATGACGCCCAAACTGATGGTGCCATTTTCATTGGTACCACAAGCTTCTACAAAAGCAATCGGCAAACTCAAGCTCGGATTATCGTCACTTTGTTCGGCTTCTAATCGCATGGTGGTACCATTGGCAGTGCGGGTAAATTGTAATTGATCGCCTGCATCGAGTTGAAAAGGACTGATGTCTAACATCACATGATCTTCGTACACTTCGTAGGTTTTTGATTGACTCATGTCACCCGTTCCAGTATTAGTGATGGTAAAAGTAACCTCCTCATCATTTTCACAACTTGCATCCACCTCAATAAATGATTGATCCCAGTCTTCGCTTGGTGGAATACAGGAAATACGCGGGTAAATTTGTGCTTTTACGCAGTGTGATCTGCCTACTTCTACCTCACAAGATAGCTCTATTTGCACATCAAAAAAGTCACATTTGCCAGGCTCTAAGTTACTTAGATTGAATTGGAAGATACGTCCTCCTAGTAAAATAGGAGGAATATCGCTACTAATAATACTTTGATGAGGGTCTAATTGTAGGGTAACGTAGGCATTTTGTGCTTCGGTAGTTCCAGCATTACAATAATGGATACGGTAATTGGAAGCCTTGCAAGGTGCTATTTCTCCCACACCAATATGCACATTCATGGAAGGACATGCTGCCAATGGGGTTAAGGCAATATCGACCGTTTGAGTCGCATAATCTTCTGTAAAAGTGACTTGTAAATCTTCGGGAGTAGGATAACAATCTAGTGCATATAACTCACTTCTGTTTTCTAATTCAATGGTATAGGTGCCAGGAAGTACGCGAACAGCATATTCGCCAATAGGATTAGTGATCGCACGATAAGCGTTGTTAGCTGTACTAGAAAGAGAAATGATTTGCTGAGGGAGGGTGTATTCACCTTCGTCGAAAATACAGTTTAGGTTTTGATCAATAAAGACATTGCCTATTAATTGATTGCCTAGTAATGAACCATCACTGGTCAAACGAAGCAAAACGGTATTTAAGGTTTCTTCAGTAGGGGACGTTTCACTAAAGATGGCGGCTCCTGCCATTAAAAGACCATTGTCAGATAATTCAAAAGCATGCGCATTATTAAAGGCTTCATCTATGGCGATAGATTGAGTACTAGTATTCCATAGTTCTATGCCATCTGTATCATATTTGATGAGGTTAATAAAACTCCAACAACTTGTTTCTCCAATAAGATCACAAAAGGTGTATTTGGCAACTACGAGATGTCCACCATCTTGAAGGGGAATGAGTTGAGTGGGGCGACCATCTGCGGTCAAGAAGAGTAAAGGTTTGTTTTCCCATATAAGTGTTGCAGTGGGGCTAAGTTTGGTAACAAGTGTTTCGACACCTCCAAATTGTACATTAAATTTGCTAAATACAAAATTGCCATCGGCAGTTTGAATGGCGTAATGTGGTATCTTATTAAATGAAATATCGTTTTCGAATCCCTCGCCATAGTACGTATTTACTACCGCACCATTATCTTCAATATGCATCAAAAAGGGATAGAACATCTCAGATACAGTTTCTCCCATACCTGCAATAATGAATTGCCCGTTGTCTTGTTCTTTGATGGTAATACCCATTAAACTCAAGCTATCACTTGCATCGGAGTGGTATTCTTGTTGCCAGATAGGATTTCCCTGAGCATCTACTCGTAATACATTCAAGTGTGCTGGATGCTGCGAATCATCATCCAGCTTATTTTGAGTGGCATCTAGCACCAGCCAAGAACCATCAGAGACCGCTTCTACACTTACCGTTTCAAATACCTCAAATGGAGTAGGAGCAGCGTTATCATATAATTGTTCCCATGCTATATTTGATCCATCAATCGTTATTTTTCGTAGAAATACATTCGTCAAATCTTTTTGCAAACCTACTAGTAATAAGCCGCCATTGATAGGGTCGTAATGTATCTCCACCAATGTATGTTCGGTTGCCGATTCTACTTGTGATACGATACTTCCTGTGACATCGACCTTTGTGAGTTGATAGGAATTATTGAGCGGTAGGCGCGAAAGAATCATCACCTCATCATTGGGCAATAAGGTAGAATGAATATAATGATCGACAGGAATTACTTTTTCCCAACCTTGTGCATGCGTAGTAATAGCATGGCAAATGACGATTGCACTGACGAGAAAAAAGGTTTTTGTTAAGGCCAAAAGATGCTTCATGTTTGCAAATTTAAGATGTAAAACAGCCCCTTTTTAGAGGCTGTCTATCCCAAATATGAAACATTAATATAGAACGAAAAATAACACTTTTTGACTGTTGTTGTGTTTTAAATGAAGCTTTTTGGTTAAAATGGTTTGAAAACCAGTTGTTTATGTTTTTTTTTGTTGGGTGTTAAGTTGTTTTTTTGTTTTATTCAAAAAGCAATTTTCCTGTATTTACCGTTTGCTTCTCCTTTATTAAGCGATAAAAATACATGCCAGGTAATAAATCTTGTGCTTCAATAATAATGTTTGAGCTTCCTCGATTTTGATATTTTTTGATACTTCTGCCATGCATATCATAAATGACTAATGAAAAGTCATTCAAATCTTCGATGCCTTTTAAGGTCATTACCGCCTGTCCCTGTACTGGGTTAGGAGCAATTTCGATTTGCAAGCTTTCCATTGTTATCTCCGAACCACTAGCGATATTCACGGTATAAAATCGCTCCCCAATCGTATTGAAGGTCGTATTCGTAATGACAGGAGCATTTCTGTCAAAGTAAATGGCTGCTGTATTTTCAATACGGGTGCGAAGTGGTGTAGTGGGGTAGGGGTAAATGCTAAACTCTACAAAGCCATTACTGGCAGGTTCATTAACATTGCTATCAGGCAATTCGATAGGATCAAAGTGAAATTCAATGACATTTGTGTCAATAAAATGTACCGTGTAGTCATGGCTACTAGCCCCACTATTAAAAGTGCTAATATCCAAATATTGTGAAATGGTATCGCGAATAATGACCAATTCAGCCGTATCCGTTCCAGTATTTTGAAAGCGGATTTTATAGTTTAGTTGATCCGTAACATTGACGAAGTGATGTTCAGGAGTGACACCTGAAGGTGTTACCGCTTTATCGTTAGGATCAAAAGAAGCAGTACTTACCACACAGGAAATATCTAAAAAATCATCAAAATCACCATCACTTACCGAATTAACAATCTCCGTACTCACATTACCCTCCTCATTCAATCCGCATGCCTCTACAAAAACCATTGGCACACTCATACTAAAAGCCCCTTCACTTTGCTCGGCTTCCAAGCGCATCGTGGTGCCATTAGCAGGACGAATAATTTCCATAGAAGCACCTGCATTTAGTTGAAAATTGTTCATTTCTAGCATTACATGATCCTCATACACTTCGTAGTATCTTGGCTGACCCATATTGTTTGCACCCGTATTTTGAATGGTAAATATTACTTCTCCATTCTCTGAATCACAAGTCGCGTTGACCTCAATAAAAGACCCATCCCAATCAGGATTCGGAGGTAGACAAGATTCCTGTGGATAAATTTGTGCTTCTATACAATGGGTTAAACCAACCATTACCTTACATGAAAGTGTAATCATGACATTAAAACTAGAACAGGCACCAGGAGCTACCTCCTCCAAATCAAATCGAATCAGCTGATTACCTAAGTTGGTATAAGGTCGATTACTATCGCTAACCTGTTGATGTTGGTCGAGTTGTAAAGTAATATAAGCCGCTTGAGCAACCGTCGTTCCCATATTGCAATATTGCACCCGATAAGTAGAAACCTCACAAGGAGCAATTTCGCCCACGCCTACTTCCACTTTCAGTGCTGGACATTCCACGAGTGGATGTAGGGCTATATCAAAGCTTTGCGTCGCATAATCTTCCGTAAAGGTCACTTGTAAATCTTGTGGATCAACATAGCAGTCTAGGGCATAATAATCACTTAGATTTTCTAGTTCAATAGCGTAAGTGCCAGGAGCCACACGAACACTATAGGTGCCATCTGGCAGACTGATTGTGCGATAGGGGTTACTGTCTGTACTCGTTAATGAAATGAGTTGTTGAGAGAGGGAATATTCTCCTTCATCAAAAACGCAATTTTGATTTTGATCAATAAACACATTCCCCACCAATTGATTACCCAATTTGGTGCCATCTGTTGTTAAACGGAATAAGTAAGTATATAAGGTTTGATCTTCTTCCTGCTCATTCGCTAAACTAGCTCTTCCTACCGCCAAAATGCCATGATCAGATAATTCGAAGGCATGTAAATCTTCCGACTGATTAACATTGATGGCAACACCAGCAGAAGCAGTACTCCATACTTGTTCGCCAGCTTCATTATATTTAATGATATTGTAATTATACCAACAGTAAGGCTCTACTCCATAATCATTACATAAGCCATATTTATAAGGAATAACAAAGCCACCATCTTCAAGTGCAACGATTTGAGAGGGCCTAGCTTCTCCAAAACCCAAAAAAGTCATAATACCCGTTTCCCAAATCAACTCCGCAGTTGGACTTACTTTAATCAGTGGTGTTTCAAAGTTATTAATCAGCATATTTGATTTGGTAAACAAAAAATTGCCATCAGCCGTTTGCGTAGCAAAATAAGGCATGCGAGTATTAATAGCATCCTTAATAAATACATCCCCATAATAAGTAGCGGTTTCTACTCCATCATCACCTATATGTTTCAAAAAAGGATAATCCTCAAAACGACTCCTTTGCCCGATTCCTGCCAAAATAAATCCTCCATTTTCCTTTTCAAGGATGCTAAGTCCACTTAGAAATAACGAATCAGAAGGATTAGACTGATAAGTCTCCTGCCAAATAGTATTGCCCAACTCATCTACCCGAATGAGTGCCAAACTGGGGTCAATAAACCAATCATCGCCTATTTTTTGTTGCGTGTCATCAAAAATCAACCAAGAGCCATCCGAAACAGGAAACGCATGAAAAGCACTACTTCCTCGAAAAGGGCTATCCGCATCATTATCAAATAACTTTTCCCATTCCACCGTAGAACCATCTACATTCGTCTTTATGAGATATAAGGTATGAATGAGGTCTCTACCCACTAATAATAGCCCCCCATCCGCTGTATAATGCACTTCGTTTAGTAAATATTCGGTCGCAATATCCGCCTGTGATACTAGCCCTCCCGATGCATCAACACGACTTAAAGTATAAGCATTACTCATATTGCTTGAACGAGAAAGAAGCATCACCTCATCATTGGGCAATAAAGTCGAATGGATATAATTTAATACAGGCAATTCTTTTTCCCAACCTTGTGCCTGCACCACAAAAGTTGTAGAGGCAACTAAGGCAAAAGTAAGCACGCAAAATTTAATTAACAGCAAAAGATGTTTCATGTTATATTTATTTATTGGTATAACGAGTTGTGATGGTTTCAAAGTTGCCTTATATAAATGAACAGCCCAAGAACTTTTTTAATTAATTGTTGCTTTTTAAATAGTGTGTTTTTTGTGCTAATATCTGGTAGTCAGTTAATTATGAGTTTGGTTTGTTGCTTTTAAAAATAGTTTTTACCTTTGGACAATGCTCCTGTTTTCTTTTTTTGGGCGTGCCGTGTATCAAAAAAGTGCAATCTCTTACTACTTGTTCCCCCCAGCGTCTTCGCTGGTGGTCACAAATAGCAAAAGACGGCACTTTTTTGATACACGTCGGGCTATCCGCTTGTAGTTGCCTCATACCCACTCATTCAGCATAATCCTAGCAGTGTCTTCCTTCGTCAGCCCTGCTAGTCTTTGCTTCATAAAGTGGCTATTTCGCCAAGCTACCGCTACTATCCCTCACGCAGTAGACGATGGAACGATTTACGATTAAACGTTTGACGATACCTTCCAACGTGAGGCACAAAATCTTGCGCCTCTACGCCAAACGTCCAAACGTCGGTCGTCAATCGTTTTTTCGTCGCACATCGCACAATTTTTCGTTCAACCGTCAATCCCATGTACGACAGCAAACTGATTACCCTACTCCAAAGCTTCTCCTCCAACGAATGGAAACAATTCAATCGCTACCTCCAATCACCCTTTCTCAATGAAAATCAGGAAATTATCATCCTATTTGATTATATCCGTAAAAACATCAAAAAGAAGCGGAAAGGACTTTTACAAAAACAAGTAGTCTTTCGGGTAGTCTATCCCAGAAAACGATACACCGATGATTTGATGCGACAATTAATGTACAACCTACATCAAGCCGCCGAAGATTTTCTAGCCTTTCAAAGGTATCAAAATGATAAATTTACTAGAAACTGCTATCTAGCAGAAATTTATGACACGCGCGACATGGAAAAACACTTTCAACAGGTGATCCGACAACTGGAAAAAAAACGCGATAAACAAAAAGTATTTGATGTAAGATTCTATGAAGAAAACTACCGCATTGAAGAGTTAAAAAGCCTATTTTTAGAAAAGCAAAAGAACCGCAAACAAGAACTCAATTTACAAGAGGTCACGAATAAATTAGATCACTATTACTTGATTACAAAGTTGCGCTTTTCTTGCCTAATGACCAGCTACCAACATTTATTTAAATTTAAATATGAGCTGTTCTTATTAGAGGATATATTAAAGCATCTACGCGAAAAAGATTATTCAGAAGTACCTGCCATAAAAATATATCACCCACTACTAGAGAGTTTACTAGACCCCGAAAATGAAACTCATTTTCAACAGTTCAAAGCAGCTTTACCCCAATATGAGCAACGACTCACCAAAGATTCACGACTAGAACTATACGCCCTTGCACGTAACTATTGTATCAAGCAACTCAATAAAGGCAAAACAACCTATATTCGAGAGCTTTTTGATTTTTATAAAATGGCCTTAGAACAAGACATCTTGTGGAAAGGTGACTACCTCTCTACTTGGACATATAACAATATAGTAGCCGTAGGCCTAAAACTACAAGAATTTGAGTGGACGAAGCAATTTATTGAGGAGTATGGAGCAGCACTTCCCGAAGAAAAACAAGAAGGAACCCACACTTTTTGTATGGCGCGCGTGCATTTTAAAATGGAAGAATATGATAAGGTCATTCACTTGCTACATCAAACAGAAATAGATGATGTCTTCCTGAATTTGAGTGCCAAAACAATTCTACTCAAAACCTATTTCGAACTAGAGGAAGAAGAAGCCCTTTATTCTTTATTAGATAGTTTTAAAATGTACATCTTCCGCAAAAAAGAAAGCATCTCTTACCACCAAGATAATTACCTCCAAATCATCCGATTTACCAGAAAACTAGCGAACCTAAATCCTTACGATAAGGAAGCACGACAAGCCTTACAAGCCGAAGTGAAAGCGGAAAAAAGATTGCGAGAAAAAGGGTGGTTTTTACGCAAATTAGACACTAGGAGTGTCTAGGCAAAAGGTTTTACACCATAAAGTCATTGACATAAGCACTACAATATATCCGATTTTGTAGGGGCAATGCCTTGTGCTTGCCCTAAAAAGTCATTGACATAAGCACTACAATATATCCGATTTTGTAGGGGCAATGCCTTGTGCTTGCCCTAATAAATTCATCAAATCTGATATGTTGTCCTAAAAAAAATCGTAATTTGGTTTTTTCTATTACGCTATCAAGATAATCTGTGTAAAGATGAAAAAATAAATGAGGTCATAATGTGACACTAGCTTGTTGCTAGTCAAGGCGTCAAACGTAGTCGATGCAGCGCATCGGCGAGGCTTTACAACGCTGAATAGTGACAAGATAGTCAGCATTATGTTCTTAGTTATTTATTCTTCTTTACTAAAACTAATTACACAAGCAGTTCCCATGAGAGACAGCCAATACCAGCTACACCATGCTATTTTAGCAGCCCTATTTTTTCTTAGTTTTTTATTAACAAGCACCTCTAGCCAAGCCCAGATCAATCAAATTACCAGAGAGCCTTATCTCCAACAAGCCGCCCAACATT
>JAHDHP010000109.1:8057-12547 GCA_020631245.1 Bacteroidota bacterium
GCCCAGATCAATCAAATTACCAGAGAGCCTTATCTCCAACAAGCCGCCCAACATTCTATGTTAGTGGCTTGGCGATCTTCGGGAAATGCCAATTACGAATTATACTACGGTGATACACCCGCAAGTCAGCCCAATATGCTGACCTCTAGTAATACGACCGAACATGGAGTAAGCATTACAGGTTTAGACCCTTATACCAAATATTACTATAAAATCTGTAACACAGGTGGTAGCCCTTGTACCAATGTAGAGTACTTTTATACGGCAAAACCCGATACCGAATTGAGTACCGATATTTTGGTCTTTGGAGATTGTGGAATGAATAACAACCCGCAAAAAAATCTGGCATCGAACATGTTAGCCGCTTCCAATAATGATGAATTTGATTTTGGTTTGGTTTGTGGAGATGTAACGCAACAAGACGGCACCGATTACGATACCTATTATTTTGATATTTATAAGGACATTTTAAAGAACCGTTGTTTTTACACGACCATTGGAAATCACGACTTATACGGTTATCCAAGTCATAACGGAACTGCTCAACAGTATCTGGACGATTTTTACTTGTTTACCAATAATCCACAAAGTACCGAAGAGTATTACTCCTTTGAGTATGGGAATGCGAAAATCATTGCCTTGCATGTCAATTTTGACAACGATTATATGCCAGGTTCCCCACAATATGAGTGGTTGATTAATGAGTTGGAATGTAGAACTACGGAGTGGGTCTTTGTCTATTTTCACCAACCACCCTTTACCAATGCTTGGGATCTGTTGTGGTATGTTCCTTTTCAGCCTTTCTTTCAGTATGATGGAGAAGATGAGGTACGACAACATCTCGTACCCGTATTTGAAAACTATGAGGTAGATATGGTTTTTAATGGACACATGCATGGCTATGAAAGAGGACAATTGAATGGCGTGCATTATGTGACCTCTGGTGGTGGTGGTGGTAATTTAGATAGTGCAGTTCCAAATAACTGGTCGCATATTTCCGTGCAAAACTTTATTCACCATTACCTACTAGTCAATATTAATGGAATGACGGTTGATGTAACTGCTGTT
This sequence comes from Bacteroidota bacterium, assembly GCA_020631245.1. Taxonomy (GTDB): domain Bacteria; phylum Bacteroidota; class Bacteroidia; order Chitinophagales; family UBA2359; genus JAHDHP01. Next base: position 9,126 of record JAHDHP010000109.1, read on the forward strand.
GATGAGAATGATAACGTAGTAGATAATTTTACACTCAGCAAAAATTCCTCAACCGCTTTAGTACCTGCTTGGACGGTTCCTACGAATAATCTTTGTGAAGGAGATCCCACTATTAACCTCAACACCTTATTACATCCCAATGCGACAACAAATGGGGATTGGTCAGGTGCAGGTGTAACAGGCAATACCTTTGACCCAACAGGTTTGTCGGGTAATATACCAGTCACCTATACATTGGGTTCGGGTTCATGTACGAAAGAACTTACACAAGATATTGTCATAGAAGCAATTCCCAATGTCACTTGGACTAGTCCTAGTACAGCAATCTGTAATACAGATGCTGCTTTAGATTTAACGACCTTATTAGACCCAACTGCTGATAATACGGGTACTTGGAGTGGGACAGGAGTAACGGGTACTAGTTTCGACCCAAGTGGTTTAACAGGAAGTATTGCTGTGACCTATTCGGTAAATAGTAGTTGCCCCAATAGCTTAACGCAAAATATTATGGTAGGTGTAGGAGCCAATGTCACTTGGATGGCTCCTAGTGCTTCCCTCTGTGCTTCGGACGCTGCGATTGATTTGATGACTTTATTAGACCCGGCTGCTGATAATACAGGTGCTTGGAGTGGAGCAGGAGTGACAGGAAGTAATTTTGACCCGACTGGTTTGACAGGAAATATCCCAGTAACTTATACTGTAAATGGGGCGAGTTGTCCGAGTAGTTTGACACAGAATATCGTTGTGGAAACGGCTCCCAATGTGACTTGGACAGTACCTAGCACAACGATCTGTGCAGCAGATGGGGTAATTGATTTGATGACTTTATTAGATGCTGGTGCCGATAATACAGGCGTGTGGTCGGGTACAGGCGTGATTAGCAATGTGTTTAACCCTGCTGGTTTGAGTGGTAGTATCTCACTTACTTATTCGATATTTGGAGGGAACTGTCCCAATAGCCTGAGCCAAAATGTGATGGTAGAAACAAGCCCCAATGTTGCTTGGACTGCTCCAACCACAGTGATTTGTGATGCAGACGCTGCGATTGATTTGATGGATTTATTAGATGCTGGTGCTGATAATACGGGTACTTGGAGTGGAACAGGGGTAACGGGAACAAACTTTGACCCAACAGGTTTAAGTGGAAGTGTAGCTCTGACTTATGCGGTTACTGGGGTGAGTTGTCCTAGTAGTTTGAGCCAAAACATTACAATAGAAACAACGCCTAATGTCGCTTGGACAGCCCCCTCTGCCGTGATCTGCGATTCGGATGCTGGTATTGACTTGATGACTTTATTAGACCCTGCTGCGAGTAATACAGGCTTTTGGACAGGTGCAGGTGTAACAGGCACTAGCTTTGACCCAACAGGTTTAAGCGGTAGTATTGCCTTGACTTATGCGGTAAATGGTGCAAATTGTTCGAATAGTCTGAGCCAGAATATCACGATAGAAACAACTCCCAATGTATCTTGGACAGTACCAAGTACAGCAATATGTAATACGGATACGCCACTAGATTTGATGACTTTACTTGACCCTGCTGCCGATAATACAGGCTTTTGGACAGGTGCAGGAGTAACGGGTACAACTTTCGATCCGACTGGTTTAAGTGGAGGAATTGCTTTGGCTTATACGGTAAGTGCAGCCAACTGCCCGAATGGATTGACCCAGACCATAGTAGTCGAGGCTTTACCAGATGTTAGCTGGACGGTTCCGAGTGCAACGGTCTGTGAAACAGATGCAGCCATCAATTTGATGGATTTATTAGCGGCAAGTGCCAATAATACAGGTACTTGGAGTGGAACAGGGGTAACAGGAAATAATTTTGACCCTAGCGGTTTGAGTGGTAGCATTGCACTGACTTATGCGGTAAATAGTGGGAATTGTCCCAATAGTTTGAGCCAAAATATCCTAGTAGAAACAGCACCTAATGTATCTTGGACAGCTCCAAGTGCAGCGATTTGTGATACCGATGCTGCGATTGATTTGATGGACTTGTTGGATGCAGGTACCGATAATACAGGAGTATGGAGTGGGGCAGGAGTGACAGGGACTAGTTTTGACCCTAGTGGTTTGAGTGGAAATATCGCTTTGGCTTATACAGTTAGTGGTGCTAATTGTTCGAATGACTTGAGCCAAAATATCCTAGTAGAAACAACGCCTACTGCTACTTGGACTATTCCTAGTGCGATTGCTCCTTGTGATGCTCCTATTGATTTGGCAACTACCATTGTTGGAGATACTGGTGGTAGCTGGTCGGGAGGAGCTTATATTAATAGTGCTGGTATATTTGACCCTGCTGGTTTGACGGCTGGTGATTATAGTGTGACTTATACCGTTAACAATGGTAATTGTGCCGATTTATTGAGCCAGAATATCAATGTGATAGAGGCTGTTACAGCTAGTTTGAGTTCAAATGAAGGCAGTTTATTGAATTGTGACGCGCCTATTGATTTAAATACTTTAGTGACAGGAACAACTGGAGGTATTTGGTCAGGAGGTAGTTTTGTAAGTAGTGCAGGTATTTTTGACCCTACTGGATTAAGTCCTGATGACTATGAGCTTGTGTATAGTGTAGGTAGTGGTGATTGTTTAGATCAAACGACGTTTAATATGAGTGTCAATCCTTGTGCGACTAGTATTACTGTGCAATTAAAAGCTCTTTTACAAGGCGTCTATGATCCAACGCTTGGAGAAATGCGTACCTCATTGAATGATATTGGTCTATTACCCACCTTGCAGCCTTATGATGTCGCCCCCTGGAATTATACGGGTTTAGAAAGCGTCATTGGGATGCCTGCCGATGTGGTTGACTGGGTATTAATTGAGGCAGTCGAAGCAACAACAGAGGGGTATAATTTCCTCGAAACACAAGCTGCCTTATTGCGAAAAGATGGTACCCTTATCAGTACTGATGGTAGCGAAGGAGTTACTTTTCAAACACTTATTCCTAATGGTAGTTATCATTTTGTAGTCCGACATCGAAATCACTTAGATGTATTTAGCGCGCAGCCAATCACCGTGCCTAATACAGCTCCTTACGATTTTACAAGTAGTACGACACAAGCAATGGGAAGTGGGCAATTGCTGGATATGAATGGAAAGGCGGCTCTTTTTGCGGGCGATGTAAATGCCGATGGGCTGGTTACTGTGGATGATTATAATCTATATCGTTCACAATCCGCAGAGATTAATGAATATGTAGAAGGCGATTGTAATTTGGATCGAGTAGTGACCATTGCCGATTTTAACCTGTATCAACCCAATACAAGTTTGATCGGGTTTTCAGAAATACGTTATTAACGATAAACGACCGACGATCAACGATTGAACGATCAACGTAGAGGCGCAAGATTTTGCGCCTCGCGATAAAACGTATCGTCAATCGTTCAAACGTCTACCGCGTTATACCTTTGTAAAAG
>JAHDHP010000110.1 GCA_020631245.1 Bacteroidota bacterium
ATAGCCCGACCCCATTTTTGCCAATCAACCTGTCAGGTTTTCAAAACTTGACAGGTTGATTGGCAAAAATGGGGGCACGCCAAATATAAAAAAAATCGTATTTTTGTAACATGATTCGATTCTTTAAATTTCTTATTTTCTTGGTCGTAGCTGTTGTGATAGTTTACCTTTTAGGTCCTAAAAAACCGATACCCAAACTAGATACGATTCCCAAATCTTTATCCATTTCTATTAATGAAGTGAGTGATTATGTCGAGAAAAAAGAAGCGGCAATACCGAATATTAAGCCTGGAAATGCCTCGCAATTGGTGTGGTATGATGATAGCTTGAAGCAAAAAACGCCTTATAGTGTAGTGTACCTACATGGTTATTCGGCGAGTCCAGAAGAAGGGGCACCCATTCATAAGGAGATTGCCCAACGATACGGAGCTAATTTTTATGCCCCACGCTTATTTGGTCATGGCTTACAATCGGAAAATCCAATGTTGGATATTAGTGCCGAAAAGTTGCTAGAATCGGCAAAAGAAGCTATTGCAATTGGGAAAATTTTGGGAGAAAAAGTAATTTTGGTCACTTGCTCCACAGGATCAACCCTAGGACTTTTTGCCACACAAAATGATGCGGATATTGCGGGACATATTTTGTACTCTCCCAATATTGACGTGTATGATACGCGCTCCGAATTGTTGATTAAGCCCTGGGGATTGCAGATTGCTCGACAAGTTTTTGGAGGTAATTTTCGGGAGTTTGAAGCCAATGATGAAGTCAAAAAGTATTGGGTGCATCGTTATCGTTTGGAGGGAGTGATTGCTTTGAAACTATTGGTAAAAGCAACTATGAAGGAAGAAACTTTTAGAAATATTACACAGCCTTTGTTTGTCGGATATTATTATAAAAATGAGGAAGAGCAGGACAAGGCTATTTCGATAGCTCGCATTTTGGAGATGTATGAGCAATTGGGTACGCCTGCCGATAAAAAAGAGAAAATCGCCTTTTCAACTGTTGGGGCACATGTTCTAGCCTCTAAATACTGGTCTAAAGACCTTGATACTGTTCGTCATTCTACCTTTCGATTTATTGAAGAAAAAATGGGTATTGCACCCGTCAATTAGTTTGTTATGCGTTTTTATTGGAGAATTATTTTTGTAGCACTTGTTGTTTTTTGTATATCTAGTTGTGCTGTTGTTCCGAAATTACCGAAAGAAGTTAATACACATATCCAAGCGTTTCAAGATGCGCCTACACCTCCTTTTTTTATGGGAGAACAAGATACGGTACATTCAGATGGAATTCCGATATGGTATGAGTCGATTGGTGATAAAGATGCGCCTACTATTTTATTGATTATGGGACATAGTACATCGGGCTTGGCTTGGTCGAATCGAATTATTGATCCTATTTTGGAGAAGGGATATCGAGTAATTCGATATGATAATCGTGATGTTGGTGGTAGTGGGTGGACGACAGAAACTTACGACCTGTCGGATATGGCACAAGATGGTATTCAAATACTCAACAAAGAGGGAATAGACAAAGCACATGTGGTAGGTATTTCGATGGGGGGTATGATTGGGCAGCATTTGGCACTAGAACATCCTGAACGGGTTCATACTTTTTCAGCATTGGCAACAAGTGGTCATTATTTTGACAAGGAGTTGAAGTCAGTGACAGGCAAAATCATTTGGGCAGAAACATTACTCCGCTTACGCTATGGTTTGATTCCTAAAAATGAACGACGAAAAATAAAGTCTACAACTCGCTCCATGGCTTATTTACAAAACCAAGATGTAGTACCTTTAGAGATGATGAATTGGTGGATACAGCGCAAAAAATTTGCGAAGCAAGAAAAACGTAAATCGAATCCTAAAGCAAGTAGTAGACATACAAAAGCTATTCGTGCATCTGGTTCTCGTTTAGCTCAATTAAAAAATATTACGATTCCTACTTTGGTTATTCATGGAACCACTGATCGGCTTATTTTGCCAGAACATGGTAAAAAACTGGCGTCGCTATTACCCAATACCGAACTTATCTTAATTGAAAATATGGGACATATCCCTACGCCTGATGATGAACGGAAGATGAGTAAGGAGATTGCAGCCTTTATTGTTAGCCAACAAAAAATTTCAGAGAAGTAATTATAGGAGGATCAATTTTCCAACAAAAAACCTTTGTTCAAGTACTTATATTTCTTATTTTAACGAACAAGTCCAACCCAAACAATATTTCCAATTACTTTAACTGATGTAGCTTTGAAGCACCTCCTTATACTACTGCTATTATTATGCAGCCTGCATAGCTTTGCTCAAAACCGAACGCTAGGCGTTTTAAAAAACGATTCTGCCTCTTTTAACGGTTATACCCTATTTGCTCCTATTGCAGCTACAACTACTTACCTGATTGATAACTGTGGGCAAATAGTTAACACCTGGGAGAGCAATTTTAACCCTGGCGTATCTGCCTATTTGTTAGAAGATGGAAGTTTATTACGTACAGCTCGCACCAATTCCTCTTTTAATAGTGGTGGTGCAGGAGGACGTATAGAGCAATATAGTTGGGAAGGGGATCTTATTTGGGGATATACCTATTCCTCTAGTACTTATCATCAACATCATGATATAGAATTAATGCCCAATGGAAATATATTACTCATTGCTTGGGAAGTACATGATATAGATGAAACAATAGCAACAGGACGTTCTTTAGAAGACATTTCTGATGAAGGGATTTGGGTAGAACGAATTGTAGAGTTAAAACCGTGGGGAACGAATCAGGCACAAGTAGTATGGACATGGTCGGCTTGGGATCATCTAATTCAAGAGGTAGACAGTACGAAAGCTAATTATGGAGTAGTTGCCGAGCATCCTGAACTATTAAACATAAATTTTGAAATTGGACCTCCTAATCGTCCAAGTGCTGATTGGTTACATGTCAACTCAATAGACTATCATCCCGAATTGGATCAAATTATTATTAATTCACGAACCTTTGGAGAATGTTGGATCATTGATCACAGTACCACTACAGCAGAGGCAGCAGGTCATACAGGTGGAAAGTATGGCAAAGGAGGTGATATTTTGTATCGTTGGGGTAATCCAAGAGCTTACAATAGGGGTAAAATAACTGACCAAAAATTATTCGGACAACACGATGCACAATGGATTGAAAAGGGCTTAGTAGATGAAGGTAAAATTTTATTTTTTAACAATGGAGATCTTCGTTTAGATGGCATTTATTCATCCGTAGATATTATTGAGTTGCCTATTGATGAATTTGGTCATTATACACCACTTTCCGAATCTTCTGCTTTTGGCCCCACTGAATTGACTTGGACTTATACTGCTGATATACCTACTCAATTTTTCTCTCCTCGCCTTTCAGGTGCGCAACGCCTACCCAATGGAAATACCCTCATCTGCGAAGGGACTAAAGGACACTTTTTTGAAGTGGATAGCACAGGGACGGTAGTCTGGGACTATTTCAATCCTATTGCAAGAAATACCCCCTTAGATCAAGGAAGTATTCCTGTTCAAAATTCGGTCTTTAGGGCTTATCGTTATGGAGCTGATTATGAAGCGTTCAAAGATCGTGATATGACCCCTGGCTTACCTATTGAACAGAACCCCTTTCCACTACCTTGTTCGATTGTGGAAGAAGCTCCTTTCATTTATCCTGGTGTAGAAATAATCACTGCCCAAGAGCTGGGTTTACGACTGTACCCCAATCCTATCGAAGACCAATTATTCATCGAAAATACTCAAAATAGAGACTTACAAGTTCAAGTAATTGATGCAACAGGGCGACTTTTGTACGAAATTCCCAATAGTTCTAGCTCATTAATGATACCTACTGAACAGTGGCAAGAAGGATTATATATCATTCAAATTTATGATCTTAAAAAGCAAGTAATTTATAGAGAGAAAATAGTTAAATAAACTAATTTTGTATCCCTCAGATTCCTTACTCAAACTTAAAATCCATGAAACATCTTTTTATACTAATCCTGTTTTTATTTTTCTTTTCAAGCAATATCTTTGCTCAAGAAAAGACCGTAGGATTACTAAACTATGATCCTGCACTAGCATATGATGGGTACAACCTATTATATCCTCATAATCAGCCCAATGTTTATTTGTTAAACAACTGCGGGGAGGTGGTACACAAATGGGAAGATGATCCTGGTTTCCGCCCTGGCAATACAGCCTATTTACAAGAAGATGGGCGTATTATCAAATGTAAACGTCCTGCTGGTGTAGCAGGAAACCCTATTTGGGCAGGTGGTGGTGGTGGTACTGTAGAAATAAGAGATTGGGATAATAACCTCGAATGGAGCTTCACCATCAATGATTCTTTAGCGCGTTTACATCACGATATTGCTCCAATGCCCAATGGTAATATTTTGATGATTGTTTGGGAATTGAAAACAGAAGCGGAAGCTATTCAAGCTGGTAGAGATACCTCCAAATTAGTAGAAGGAGAATTATGGCCAGATTATATTATTGAAGTCAATCCAACAAGCAATGAAATTGTATGGGAATGGCACGCATGGGATCACCTCATCCAAGATTATGACGCAACAAAAGATAATTATGGAGTAGTAGCCGATCATCCCGAATTAATTAACATCAACTGGGATACCAATGAAGGAAAGGCAGACTGGCATCATTCGAATGCCATTGACTATATGCCAGAGCGCGATCAAATTATACTAAGTGTCCCTACATTTCACGAAATCTGGGTTATTGATCACACCACTACTACCGAAGAAGCGGCTGGTCATACAGGTGGATTTAGTGGCAAGGGGGGCGACCTTGTATACCGTTGGGGAAATCCTGCTGCCTATGATAAGGGCGACTCTACCGACCAAAAGTTATTTTATCAACATGATACACATGTCGTTGATGACTATTTAGATTTTAACCATCCTCAATTTGGCAAAATTGCCCTGTTCAATAACCGAGTAGAGGCAGATGTATCGACTGTTAATGTAATCAACCCTCCTTTTGATATGTATGAGTGGACCTACCCACTGGAAGCAGATGGCACTTTTGGACCTAGTAGTTTTGACCTTACAATCAAACATCCCGAACCTACTCGAATGCATTCTACGGGCTTGTCAAGTGTGCAGTTTTTACCCAATGGAAATACCCTCATTTGTGTAGGCCGCTGGGGCTATGTTTTTGAACTGACACCCACTAACGAAATCGTTTGGGAATATATCACTCCACAAATTAAACAGCTACCCGCTACACAAGGAGATACACTCGCCATGAATGACAATCTTACCTTCCGTGTTAGTCGTATACCATCTATGCATCCTGCTTTTGCAGGAAAAGACCTAAGTTCTCAAGGTTACTTAGAATTGAATCCTGATAGCACTTATTGTGGACTCGTACTATCTACTGCAGAAAGCTTTGAGAATTTTAGTATTACTGTATTTCCGAACCCAGCTAGTGATGAACTTGTTATGGAATGGAAGGCGGGACGATATGCCGATATTGAAATTATCGACTTGAATGGTAGAGTTAGAAAACAGTTTATGGGAATGGGAGGACGTCGTTATATGAGTATTGCAGACCTAGAAAAAGGCATGTATATTGTGAGGATTAATAAGGTGGGAGTGAAAAAGTTGATTATTACTGAGTAGAGACGTTGCGTGCAACGTCTAGGCTTCAATTGGGGCATTGAGGGAGACGTTACACGCAACGTCTCTACAGTTCGGTATTTTTTTTTATTTTTGTCCACCGAAAATTAAATTTTATTTAAACAATCATATTATGGGAAGAGCATTTGAATTTCGGAAAGCTAGAAAATTCAAGCGTTGGTCCAAGATGGCCAAAGTATTTACTCGAATAGGAAAAGATATTGTTATTGCTGTAAAACAAGGCGGTCCTAATCCAGAAACAAATTCACGTTTAAGAGCAGTTATGCAAAATGCAAGAGCTGCCAATATGCCTAAAGACAATGTCGCAAGAGCGATTAAGAAAGCGAGTTCGAAAGACCAAGCTGACTTTAAAGAAGCTCTTTTTGAAGGATATGCACCTCACGGAGTCGCCATTATTGTAGAAACAGCCACGGATAATAATAATCGGACTGTTGCGAATGTACGTAGCTACTTCAATAAGTGCAATGGTAGTTTAGGAACCTCTGGTTCTGTTTCCTTTATGTTTGATCACACTTGTCATTTTAAAATTTCAAAGGGAGAACTTGATCCAGAAGAGCTTGAATTAGAACTAATTGACTATGGTGCAGAAGAAGTATTTGAAGATGAAGAAGAGGGAACCATTATGATTTATGGTTCTTTCGAATCTTTTGGTTCTTTACAAAATGCCCTTGAATCAGAAATGAAACTAGAGATCATTTCTTCTGGTTTTGAACGTATACCAAATGTAACAAAAGAATTGACGCCCGAACAAGAAGCAGAAGTAAATAAGCTCTTAGATAAGTTTGATGATGATGATGATGTACAAAACGTATATCACAATATGAAATAAAGAAAATAAGGTAGAGACGCATTTTGCGTCTCTACTTTTTTATAGATTTTTACTGATTGTGAAATAGAAACAAGTTCCCTTGCCATACTCCGAATCCAACCAAATTTCTCCCTTGTGATTTTCGGCAATACTTTTACAAAGCGACAAACCAATTCCAGTTCCTTCATACTCTCCTTTTCCATGTAATTTTCTAAACAACAAGAAAATCTGTTCTTGGTAATCTTTCTCAATTCCTATCCCATTATCTCGCACACTAAACTGCCAATGATTGGCTAATTCTTTTCCCTCTATCCAAACAGTAGGAACCGTATCAGCGCGCACAAATTTGATCGCATTAGCAATTAAATTTTGGAATATCTGGCGCATTTGGGTCATATCAGCATGTATGACAGCAGGCAAATTATTAATTTCTATACAAGCCTGTTTTTCTTCAATAGTGACTTGCATCACCCTCAAAATAGATTGAATAAGCTTCGGAAGTTCTATCTCACTAATACTAAAGTTTTGAGTATTGACACGAGAGTAAGTCAATAAATCTTCTATCAGGTTTTTCATATCTCGTGATGCCCCAACAATAAACTGAAGAAACTCGATTTCCTCTTTATTAAGTTTCTCCTTAGCAGATCGTTCCAATAATTGAGAGAAGCTAATAAGTGTTCGAATCGGAGATTTTAAATCATGTGAGGCCAAATAGGCAAAGTTCTCCAACTGCATATTAGAGGCAATATACTTTTCAAGTTCCTCATTTTTAGCATTGAGTAAGTCTAAATTTTCTGAAATGATTTTTTCTTGGGCACGCTTTTGCGTAATATCCCTAACAATCATCAAAGATAATTTTTGATCATGGAGTGCCATGGGAGCAATTATAACCTCTGCCAAAAAGGTAGACCCTGAAGATTTTTGAAAAGTCCATTCAAATTGCATAAGCTCCCAGTGTTGTCGATACTCCTTCATAATATCACTTAAACACTCTTTTGAACTTTTACCATTTTCCTGATACTCAGGACCAACAGTAAATATATTTCCTTTTAGCAGTACCTCTTTATCCCTTTCTACCAATTGTGGCCAATAATCATTACAATCAATAGGAGCTTTCTTTACCTCTGTATCTACAATCAACACGCCCAATGGTATCGTTTCAAACAAAGTACGGTAAAAAAGCTCCTTTTCCCGAAGGGCATTTTCAATTTCCTTAAGCGGAGTAATATCAGTAATGGTAGTAAGTAACTCTACCATTTTACCCTGTTCATCTTCAAAACAACTAAATCGAATCATTGCATATCCCAAAGTACCATCTTTTCGCCAAAAACGATGTTCCAATTCACACATCTCTATCTCCCTATTAATATATTTTTCAACAGTTGGTAAATGCTTCAGATAATCCTCTTCATAAATAACATCTGTTATTTTCATTTGCTGTAACTCCTCTTTCGAATAACCTACCAAATCACAAAATGCCTGATTTACATCATTAAAACTAGGTCCCTCTCTAGTCGTAAGAATACCCACTCGATTAAGATCAAAAATAGAACGATAATACTTTTCACTATTACTCAAGGCTATTTCTGCGTCTCGTTTTTCAGTAATATCAGTACTCACTCCTAAGATGCCAACCAACTCACCTTTAGCTCCATAAATAGGCGTTTTAATCGTTTCCAAATAGCGATTTCCCCCCTTCTTATCTACTATTACCTCTTCTTTTATAGTACTCTCCTTTTCCTCCCTTAATACTATTTGATCAGTAGCTAGAACGTCAGCTGCCGATTCAAAATGCCCAAATAAATCCTCCCATTTTTTACCCACTATTTGCTTATTTTCCAATCCCATCACATCAAGTAAGGCCTTATTTACAAAAGTAAATTCTCGATCTACATTCTTCACAAAAAGAAGATGCGGATTCAAATCACTCATTTGCCGCAAAAACTGCATCCCATTTTCTGCTTCTCGTCTAGAGGTCTTTAGTTCTTGAAAGGTGAAATAAGCTGCCAGAACAACAATCGTTATAGAATGAAGGAGGCAAACCAAATTATACATAATACTGTCCTTAAAACCATCTCCTACCTGATAATACATCATCATAAACAAGACCATCGAACCAATAAAAAGTACGGTATTAAGTATATGCAAAGGCTTTTGTTCATTAAAATAACTCACAATTAAAAACAAAGAAATAGGACTTAATATAAGCGTAAATACAGGCTGGTCTATAAATGGATATATGCCTAAAAGAGGATAGAATAGAAGACATAAAATCGTTAAATAAAACTCCATCTGATCGCGCGATAATAAAAAAACACCTCCTAATAAAAACAAACATGATAATACCCCAACCCACATACTTACGTATTGCTCAATTACAATAGCTACCAGAACAATAGGAAATAAAGTAATGATGGCAAAGACAGTAAGCCTTCTCAAAAACTTAACTTTTCGTTTTCTACTATTATTTACAAATTCTAACATATACAAAGGGGGTTGAGGACAAAAAGGTACAACTCAAATAGTTATTTTGCAATGAATGTACCACTTTTATTATTAAAATATAAAAGGCTGTCTTTAATTACTTTCTGGGCGTGCCCCATTTTACAAATCAAGACTTATCAGGTTTAAAGCAGTAACTAATTCGAAATGTATGGCACTTACTAAAAACCTGCCAAGTCGATTTGCAAAATGGGTCGGGCTATCCGTTTGTAGTTGCTTCACACCCGCTAGTTCAGCAGATGCCTAGCAGTGTCTTCCTCCCGTCAGCCCTGCTAGGCATTGCTTCACAAAGCGGCTGTTTCACCAAGCTACCACTACTATCCCTCACGCAAAAATCCATGATTGGATGACGGAATGCCTGAATGATTGGATAAGCGTTACGCCAAGACGATCTTTATAATCTGTGTTAATCTGTGACATCTGTGGTTTATATTTCCTGACTCTCACTAAACATCGTACCTCATACACAAAATCGTTTCATCGTCGCACATTCAATCGTTCAATCATCGGACGTTTCTCACAAAAAAATAGTATCATTGTAATACGACATTATACACATATTCTAGGAACAGAATAATGCAATCCAAGAAACTCAATACCACCACCCCACCTACATCTGAAGAATTGACAAGCTTCAAGCGGAAAGCTGCCATCATTCCCTACCGCTTTTCCAATCTACAGACACTAGAAGTACTCCTTATACGTAATTTAAGAGATACCAAATGGGTAATTCCCAAAGGAACAATAGACTTTCCCTTACAACCTCAAGTAGCGGCCACTAAAGAGGCATACGAAGAAGCAGGAGTGTTGGGTCGGCACTTGCCTATATGTGTAGGTTCTTATTACAAAAACCAACAAGAAGTGCCCACCTATCTACTCGAAGTAGATGTCACCTTGAACAAGTATAAGGAACAAGCTTTCCGAGAACGCAAATGGCTAGCCATCAAAGACTTAGACAGCCACATCATGGACGAAGATTTATTAATCATTGTAAAAAAAGGCATTAAATCAGTCACTAAAAACAAAGCCTATTTTAAATTTGCTATCCGAACATTTTGTAGTGAACTAGGACTTCAATACGAAATAAAAAATAAAAAAGAAGTCCTCATTGCTATCCCCAGTTATTCCAATACTCCTCAAATCATTTCTATAAAACGACATGGCTCTAAGGTGGAATTTTTAGCTGCTACCAAATTGTTATTCAATGCCCTCAACGCCATTCCTGGTAACTTATCCGCCAAATTACTTGTAGAAAATGCCCAACCTATTATTGGTTTTTGGTGTGTACGTCGCTCAAAAGAGAAGTTTGTCTTTGCAAGAACATATAACTCCAACCTCAAACTACTTACTACCGATTTTTTCAATACCATTATCAAGCAGCTTGCCAAGCAATGTGCCACCTTCAATGTGACTTATAAACAATAAATAAAGATGAAAAAATGTGGTAATTTTGTATTTTATTAATTACCCAAATTACCAACATTATTTCGCAAGGTCATTTTGTCATATCACTCGATTTTGAACTCATGTGGGGCGTGTTAGATAAACGTAGTATTGCCAGTTATGGTAAGCAAATTGCTGCGGTACAAGAAGTCATCCCACAACTTCTAGCTCTTTTTGAAAGCTATGATATTCACGCGACCTTTGCAACCGTTGGAATGCTTTTTCACTCCAATTATAAAGCATTAGAAGCAACAATACCACACTCACTACCACAGTATGAACAGGCAGCATATTCTCCCTATACACATTATATTCCAGAGGTAGCTACCGAAATAAAAAATGCTCCCTACCACTTCGCTCCTGAGCTTATTACTCAAATAAAAACGAAAGAAAGACACGAGATCAGTACCCATACCTACTCGCACTACTATTGCTTGGAGGCTGGGCAAACGAGCCAAGCTTTTGAAGCAGATTTAGAGGCAGCTATCCAAGTAGCAAAAGAACAGAACATAGTGTTAGAAAGCATTGTTTTTCCACGCAATCAATATAGCAAAGCCTATCTCGATGTTTGCCAACAAAAAGGGATTTACATCTATAGAGGGAATGAAACATCTTGGTTATACGCTCCTCGTTCTCGCGAGCAAGAAAGCCTAGTTCGTCGCGCCTTACGCCTGATAGATGCCTATATCAATATCAGTGGTCATCATTGTGCCGACCTTCGCCAAATGAAGCAACATGGGATGGTCAATATTCCTGCGAGTCGCTTTTTACGTCCCTACTCTGCTAAGCTACGTCTACTAGATTCTTTGCGTCTAGCACGAATCAAAAGGAGTATGACTTATGCGGCTAAAAAGGGACGCATCTATCATCTTTGGTGGCACCCTCACAACTTTGGGACTCACCTCGTTGAAAATATGCAATTTTTAGAAAAAATACTCGTACATTATCAACACCTTGCCCAGACATACAACTTTCAATCTGCCACTATGCAAACACTTGGGTCAAGAATAAAAAATAAATAATTAACAAATAGACTGTAATAATGGAAACAAGTGCCATCCGTAATTTAGCCATCAAACGACATGACATTGATGCTAGTTATTTTCAAAAAACCTATGAGCAAGAAGAAGCTGTCAAAGATGGTAGAACAGCCGTTTTCTTGTATGGACGTGCCATGTTAATGGATGAATTGGCAAAGACACTCAACACCTTACCCCAAGGCGCACATATCCTAGATGTCGGATGTGGCACGGGGCATCTTACCAAATGGATGCAAGACAAAGGTTTTAAAGTAACAGGATTAGAACCTTCTTCAAAAATGATTGGTTATGCCCGTAAAAATTATCCCGACATCAACTTTGTAGAGGGCATTTCTTCCGACCTCCCTTTCGAAGCCGAGCAATTTGATTTAATCATCGCCATTGAAGTGCTTCGCTACCTAAACGAAGAAGAAAACATGGCTACTTATGAAGCCTTTAAGCGAGTACTCAAACCCAATGGAAAGTTTTTTGTAACACATGTCAATAAGTGGGCGACCGATGGTTACCGAGCTTTTTACTTTGCCAAAGGACTCGTATACAAACTTTTAAATAAAACCTATCACTACTGTTATTTTACTAGCCCTGCTCAAGAGGAACAAAATATAAAGGAAGCTGGATTTACTAAAGCTGTTACACTTGGTCGCCTTGCGGCTAGTACTCGCTTTATGTATAAATTTGGGAAAAGTGTAGGTGATAAGTATACCAAACTGGCTGAGAAGTGGTACGGCAAGCAGCATTATATTAGTAATCCGCAAAAGTCGATGGCGGGGCATTTGATTGTTATTGGGCATAAATGAATGAGCGATTTAGCGAATGAGTGCATGAGTGAATATTGCGTAACGCCCATTCAATCATTCGCTCATTCACACATTCAGTCATTGGCCCGTGAGGGATAGCAGCGGTAGCTTGCCGAAGCAGCCACTTTGTGAAGCAAGGACTAGCAGGGCTGACGGAGGAAGACACTGCTAGGACTATGCTGAACAAGTAGCTGCGAGACAACTACAAGCGAATAGCCCGACCCCATTTTTGTCAATCAACCTGTCAGGTTTATAGTAAACACCATATTTGTCGAATAACGTACTGCT
>JAHDHP010000111.1 GCA_020631245.1 Bacteroidota bacterium
GATAGCGCCTCCTCCCCTATTCATTTTCCTGATAAATCTATTCTCATAAAAACCTTCTATTATCCAAAAGCAAAAGATGATAAACTGCGAATTATGGAAACGCGTTTGTTGATCAAAAAGGAGGGTAAATGGAATGCTTATCCATATATCTGGAATGAAGAACAAACAGAAGCCAATTATAAAATTACTGGGGCTATGCTTCCCGTATCCTTCACCGATGATACTGGTAATCCTCACACTATTGACTACCTGCAACCCAATAAAAACCAGTGTAAAAGCTGCCATAATCAAAAAGAGAAATTGATGCCTATTGGTCCTAAAGGACGCAATCTCAATTATAGCTATGATTATGGTAATGGGGAAGTTAAAAATCAATTGGTGAAGTGGGAGGAGATGGGTTATCTACGTGATTTTAAAGGAACAGAAGCTTATGCTTGTATGGTTGATTACAAGGATGAATCTGCTTCTATAGAACTCCGTGCAAAAGCTTATCTCGATATTAATTGCGCGCACTGTCATGCAGCAAACCGTCCTGCTAGTACATCGGGTTTGTTTATGACTTATGAGGAAACGAATCTAAAGAAATGGGGTGTCAACAAAACACCTATTGCAGCGGGTGTAGGAGCTGGTTCTTTTACGTATGACATACACCCAGGAAAAGCAGATTCCTCTATTTTTATTCATCGTATGAAATCAAAAATGCCTGGTGTAATGATGCCTGAACTAGGACGGGTAATGATTGATGAGGAGGGAGTGACTTTGGTTAGTGAGTGGATAAATACACTTCCAACCAACGATACACCACAATACCCGTAGCACAAGCAACATTCATAGAAGTATTTACGCCCATCATTGGAATATGCACCGTCGCATCTACAAAATGGAGTAAATCGGGAGAGACACCGTATTTTTCGGAGCCGATAATGAGCAAAATAGGACGATTGGGTTTGGGTTGGTATTCGTAATGTGGAATGCTTTGATTGGTAATTTCAAGGGCTATTAGGTCATGGGTGTGCTTAAAGGCATGTAGTTTTTCGAAGTCTTCTATTAGTTGATGAGGTACATATTTATCCGTAGATCGAGCTACGCGACTTAGCTTTTTAGGGGGGGAATCTGGCTGATTACGATAGAAATATATTTTTTCTAAACGAGCGGCATCTGCTAGTCGAAACATGGCAGCAATATTGCGAATATCGCTAACCCCATCTAATAATAAACTAATGGGGTAGCGATTCGCATGAATGGTTTTCAGATAATTCGCTAAATTTTCTCTAGAATTGATAAATGTCTGTTGTTCGTTATCCATGAATGCTTTTATAAACTACTTACTTTTTTATAATCTGCTTCCAATAGGCATTTTGCCCTTGTACCACTTGTAGTAGGTAAGTACCTTGTGACATTTGAGTAAAATCTATTTCACATTGAAAGTCTGAGGCTCCAAATTCATAATGTTTGGTTACTCGTTTACTGCCTAACAAATCGTAAATGGTAATGTCAATTGCTTCTTCCGAAGCATATTCCAAATTGATGTAAAGATAATCTAAAGTTGGATTGGGAAAGGTAGTTAGTACTACTTCCTGTTCTAAATCTAGATATTCTCTCGCTAATTGTGCTTCTGCTTCAACAGAAGATAGCATACATGTGCTAATAGTAATGAATAAAATAAGTAAGAATCGCTTCATGGTTTTTGATTTTTGATTTTTCGTAATCTTTGTTTGGTTTTTCGCTGTTATGTCAAATATGAACTAATTATTTTGCCTTAACAATTACAAAATTTGGCAATTGTTTCTTGTTTTTGAGCCAAATTTGGATATAAAACACTGTATATCAAGTATTTAGCCTAACAATTTATTAGGAAATATAGGCGTTTTTTTAAGTATAAAAAGCATAAAAAAACAATATTAGGCCCAAATAAGGTTGCGTAAGGGATAGAAGTGGTAGCTTGCCGTAGAGACGTTGCGCGCAACGTCTGTACAGAAAGGTAGTGACACTTCTCCTAGCAGGGCTGACGGAGGAAGACACTGCTAGGAGATATAGTGGAACACCTTTTCTGCAAGGCAACTACAAACGGATAGCCCGCCCTGAAACAGGGATTGGGAGATTGCGGGCTTGAGGGATTGTGTTAGCGTTACGCGATGATTTTTCAAGCCCGCAATTCCATAAGACCTGTGAAAGGGTACGCCCAAAAAATTAAGAACAAGCTTCTATATATAAGACATATGAAAGGGCTATTTTTCCCGCTGTATTTAATCTTTTTTTTTATTTACTAGAACAAAAGAAAACAACTTCCCTTTTCAAAATCACCACAAACAGCTAATAATCAACTACCTAGCTCTTTTCATCATTAAAAAAACAGCTTTAAATAATAGTACAAAGACCTAAATATGTAGCAAAGCTATGTTTGGCTTTTCGCTTATCTTTGAACCAGTCAATGAGTAGAAAAACAAAAGCTTAGACAACGGCTTTGCATTTTTGTCCGTTACCTAGTTAAACACCCATTCACTAAACCTATACTTTACATATAAAATCTTATGCTATGAAAAGGCTCTTTTTTATTCTTACCACTTTCATTTTAACTCCTTACTTTCTTAGCGCACAATCGAATTTTAATAAGGAAGATTATTTAAAACATGTTGAAGAAACACAAGGCATCAATGCCGAGTCTTTACAAAATTACTATCCTTTAAAAGGTCAGTACTATAAAGGTTTTGAAGAAGACTTTAAAGTGAGTGATTATACGTACTTAGATTCTATTGTTGCAGTTTACGACCTCACACCAGGAGAGATTGACTTGATTGAAGAAAACCATTTTATGGTAACAGAACGCCTTTCTTATAATAGTTATGGGGAAGCACTCTACGATATTTACAAGAAGGATTTGCCTGTGATGGTCACAACTGATTTGGTCTTACATGCTGTTCACAAATCGTATGATGCGATATTAAAGGACTTAGAAAATCATGTGATGATCGACAATTTGGAGCAATTTTGTCAAGGGATGTACGAGGGTTTTCACGCTTTACAAAAAAAGTATGGAGATGCCTCTTTCCAAGCAAATTTAGAGCAAATTGACTTATATACGACTGTGGCCTTAAATCTTATTTCAGAAGACAGTTATGCCCCTCAAATGGTTTCGCAGTCGCGTGTGGATGAAGTGCTTGGTTGGGTGGCAGCAGAAGAGTTTAAAAAAGTGACTTTATTTAGTCCTGTTCCTATGAATACAGATTTCAGCCAGTTTAAGCCTCGTGGACATTATGAAGCATCTGGTGCGCACGAAATGCATTTTGAACGCTATTTTAGAGCCATGATGTGGCTAGGACGCATGAGCTTTTACTTGACTCCTCCTATTACAGAAACCCCCATAACTCCTGAACAACAAAAAGAAGTAGATATTAGTGCTTTCTTATTGAATGAGTTGAGAAATAATTCAGCCAATAAGGATTTACTAGAAGCAAATAATGAAATTATAGACAAATTGGTAGGTGAGAGTGATAATATGACTCCAGCAGAATATACCCAATTAATGAGTGAACAAGGGATAAATTCGGCTACTGATTTTTTGGATGAGGAAAGGTATCAAAACTTCCGCAATGCGATTGAAGGGAATCCTGATTTTCAGCAGCGCATTGCTTCTTTCCCTTATTTGACTAATCCTTGTGATGAAGATCCTACTCAACTACCTGTCGCCTACAAACTATCAGGTCAGCGATTTATCATTGATTCTTATATTATGGGAAGCGTAGTTTATGATCGTATTGTGCACGAGGGTCACAAAGTATTTCGTCCTATGCCTAACCCGATTGATGCCATGATTGTATTGGGTAATAATGACGGAATTGATATTATGCAAGACGAAATTGATGAGTATCACTATGGCCCCAATTTAACGGCTTTGCGTTATTTGGTAGATCACCAAGATTTGGATTTTTGGACGAAGTCATTATATGGAAACTGGGTAGAAGCTATTCGCACACTCGGAAAACCTGAAAATATACGTCAATATCCATTATTTATGCGTACTGCTGCTTGGCAACATCAAAAAATCAATACGCAATTGGCTTCCTGGACAGAGTTGCGACATGATAACTTGCTTTACGCTTCTCAATCTTACACAGGAACACCTGGATGTTTTTACCCTCATTCTTTTGTAGAACCATACCCCGCATTTTATGCGACACTTGCTTCATTTGCCAAAGAATCTGCTGGCTTTTATCGTCAACTACCCGAATTTACTAACCAAAATAAAGTAGTGGAGTATTATGAAAACTTTGAGGAGGTAATGGACGTACTACAAACACTTGCCGAAAAAGAACTCAATCAAGAAGACTTTTCAGAATCAGAAATAGATTTTCTCCAAAAAATGTTACACGCCAAAAATATGGTTTGTTATGAAACTATTGATGGTTGGTTAGTCGATCTATTTTATGGAGGGGATGAAAAGGCAACTGAAATTGATTATATCACTGCCGATGTACACACTCAACCTGCCGATGCTGCTGGTAATATTATTGGTCATGTACTTCATGTTGGTACAGGAAAAATCAACTTAGGTGTATTTTTAGCCGAACATCCATCTTGTGATCAACCTGTTGCTTTTGTAGGTCCTGTGTCTTCTTATTACGAATACATAGAAGAAGATTTTAAACGCATGCAAGATAGTGAGTGGTCAAGTCGTGTTTGGGACAAATCTTATCCAGAACGCCCTGACTGGACGAATATTTATCTAGCGTCTAATATGGGACAACCCAAAGAAGAAGGGCGCGAATTACCCGCTATTATGTATCGAGGGGAGAATAGTACAGGCGTAAATGATTTATTAGCGACCGATATGGATATTTATCCGAATCCTGCTAGTGAATTCTTACAAGTAAGTTGGGAAGATATTAATGCTCGCTCTTTACAAATCGACATTACAAATATCAATGGACAACTTGTTTATTCGCAACGCGGTTTATCTGCTCAAAAATCGAGTTTACAAGTGAATTTGAAAGATTGGATGGCAGGAGCGTATATGGTTACGCTACGAGCAGGTAATAAAGAATTGAGTAAAAAAGTGATTGTTTATTAGAAACACATAATTTAGTACAGAAAAGCACAAGAAACGTCTCCTTTTGGGAGGCGTTTTTTATTTTACATTGGCAAAAAACAAATTATCTAAAACAAAAATATAAAAAGAAACCACATCATTATTTCTCAATTTCAATTATTTTTCGTATATTTGCACAAGTTTTCAAACCTACCATCACTTTAGAAAGCTTACCGTTTTTACGAATATTTTTTATTATTCATTCACTTTTCCATCACTAGTTCAACATACAGGTGTTTAACACTTAAAGGCCGTCAATAACACTGTCCCCAAGTGCCAACACTCTATTCTCCTAACCTTTAAACCTGTTTCATTATGGAAAACAATGTGCTATCCCGATTTAAAGATAGTCTCCAATTTGGAGAACCTATCCATTTCAAAAATGTGGTCACCTTACCCATCTTAACTACCAAGCCACCAACAACTGACTATATGGGCTTAAAAGAAGCCATGCAAAAGAACTTCGTAGAAGTCGAAGAAATCAGTGAAGGAGGAAGTGTTCCGAATCTCAAAGTTACCAATAAAGGCAAGAAGCCACTCTTGTTGATAGATGGTGAAGAGCTAGAAGGAGCCAAGCAGAACCGTATTTGCAACTATACCTTACTGCTCGAAGCCGAAAAAGAACATATTATACCCGTAAGCTGTACTGAAAGAGGTCGTTGGGCTTACAAAACGCGAAAGTTCAAAGATTCTGAGGTCATTATGGCCTCCAAAGCACGTCATGCACACAATAGTCGCAATTCACTGAATTTAGTTAATAACTTCTCTTACAGCAACAACCAATCAGAGGTTTGGTCGGATATTGAAACCTATCATGGAAAACTAAAAACTTCTTCTCGTACGCGGGCTATGAAAGACGCATTCGAACAAAGTAGAACAACATTAGATAACTATTCAAAAGCGTTTCCTCTACAAGCCAATCAAACAGGAATGATTATTTTTGTGAATGGTAAGTTCGAAGGAATCGAGTATGTATCACGTCCAGAAGTTTACGCTAATTTGCATAACAAGCTGGTTAAAAGCTATGCGATTGATGCCATGCAGGATATTAAAGATACCAATGCGATGACTGCCTCTACTTGCCAGTATGAAGCTACACAGTTTTTTGATCATTTACAGAGCCAAGAATCACAAATGTCGAAGAAGAAAACGATTGCGGGATTGGGTTATGACTTCCGATTTATGACCAAAGCCAGTAATGCCAATTTATTGGTCAATGAAGAAGAGGTGATCTATCTTTCTGGACACGAATTTGCTACCCGCGTCAAAAATGATCAAACGCCACCAACTGCTGAAGAAGTAGAGCAAAGCAACTTAATTGAGCAATTGCGTCAACAACGTCAGCAACAGCGTCGTCAACAGGTCGAACAACAGCTACAAAGCCAAGAGGAAGAACCATTATTATCTTTCTTGGATCGTATCAAAGCGAGGTACAAAGCGAAAGCAAAAGCAAAAGCTTAATATTTTTTTGGGCGTATCCCCCTTTTTCCATAGCGAGGGGTTTAAACCCCTCGCTATGGAAAAAGGGGGTCGGGCTATCCGTTTGTAGTTGCCTCCTAGCCCCCTGTTCCGCCAATGTGCTGGCAGTGTCTTCCGCTGTCAGCCCTGCCAACACAGGCGTCACTAGGCGGCTAGTTCGCCAAGCTACCACTCCTATCCCTTACGCGAGACAATGAGTGGATGAGTGAATTAGCGAATGAGTGAATAGGCATTACGCAGAAATTGTGCGAGATGTCAATGAAATCTGTGTAAATCTGAGATAAATTAAAGAAAAGGGACGTATTTTCTTTTTTTATTATAAACTATTGCTTATCTTTGCGTTGCTCAATCACTTTATACATTCACTAGCCCACAGAATGTCACACTTTAAAATCAAATAACTTTAGTATCTTTTTATTATTTACAGGAGCTTTCATTTCTTTCCGTGATTAGCTACACTGTTCCTGTAAATCATTTTGTTTGAGTAAATATCCTTGTCTCTTCAAGCACCTTCGCTTGAGTAAAACATCTCTGTTTCAGCAAATTACCTACGTCTGTAAGACATCTTCGTTATGTTTATATATCCTCGTCTCATGAAACACCTATGTTTCAATAGGACACCTATGCCTCTATAGTAGAACTCAATTTCATTTTTAATTTTAAACCGTAAGCTCTAGCATGACATTTCTTAACAAAAAGACTATTTTATTGCTGTGCATCATGTTCATTGGTTTGAACATGCAAGCTCAGCAGCGTAACTGTGCTTCCATGGATGTATTGGAAAAAAACCTCCAAATGAACCAGCAATTCCAATCTCAAATGGAAACTATTGAGGAACACACTCAACGAATTATTAAAAAATCAGGCTTTGAATCAAAAGCCAATGGTATCATTACCATTCCTGTCGTAGTTCATGTCATTTACCGCACTTCTCAACAAAACATTAGTGAGGCTCAAATCATGAGTCAGCTTCAAGTTTTAAATGATGACTTTAGACGTTTAAATTCAGATGCTAACAATACTTGGTCGCAAGCTGCAGATACAGAAATTGAATTCTGTTTAGCCAGTGTAGATCCCAATGGAAATGCAACATCAGGTATTACCAGAAAATACGTTAACAAAACTGAATGGGGCACTAATGATGCCATGAAATATGCCAGTCAAGGCGGTGTAGATGCCTGGTCTACAGGAGACTACCTCAATATGTGGGTCTGTAATATCGGTGGGGGTATTTTGGGTTATGCTCAGTTTCCTGGTTCTGGTAGTGCTGCTACCGATGGAGTTGTTATGAGTCCACAATACTTTGGAACAACAGGTTATGTATCTTCTCCTTTTGATGGAGGTCGTACTACAACTCACGAAGTAGGACACTGGTTGAACCTTCGCCACATTTGGGGGGATGGCAATTGTAATGCAGATGATTTTGTATCTGATACTCCTACCTCTGATGCAGCTAATTATGGTTGTGCGACAGGTCATGTTTCTTGTAACTCTACCGATATGGTACAAAATTACATGGACTATTCTGATGATGCTTGTATGAACTTGTTTACTGCTGGACAAAAAGCAAGAATGAGAGCTTTATTTGATGCAGGTGGTTTCAGAGCATCACTTCTTAACTCCAACGGCTGCGGTAGTTCTGGCGGTGGTGGAGGCGGTGGAGGTACTGCCTGTACCGACACAGAAGTTTCTATCTCCATTACCTTTGATAACTATCCTGAAGAAACAAGTTGGAGTATTACGAATAGCAATGGGACTACTGTTGCATCTGGTGGTACTTATGGTAGTCAAGCCGATGGAAGTACGCTTACACTTACGGAATGTCTACCTGATGGCTGTTATGACTTTACTATCACAGATGCATATGGTGATGGTATTTGTTGTAGCTATGGAAATGGTTCTTACAGTGTCACTGGTGGCGGTTCTACATTGGCTTCTGGTGGGTCTTTTGGTGCATCTGAATCGACCAACTTCTGCTTAGGTGGAAGCGGTGGAGGCGGCGGTTCTACGGCTACTTGTAATGATGGGGTACAAAATCAAGGGGAAACGGGTATTGACTGTGGCGGTCCTTGTAGTGCTTGTGCGACTTGTAATGATGGGGTACAAAATCAAGGGGAAACGGGTGTTGACTGTGGCGGTCCTTGTAGTGCTTGTGCGACTTGTAATGATGGGATACAAAATCAAGGGGAAACAGGCGTTGACTGTGGTGGTCCTTGTAGTCCTTGCAACACTGGAGGTGGCGGCGGAAATGGTTGTGTAACCTTTGATGCTGAAGATTTCGAAAGTGGCTGGGGTATTTGGAATGATGGTGGCTCTGATTGTTATAGAAATAACTATGCAGCCTATGCTAGTTCAGGTAATTATACCATTCGAATTAGAGACAATTCAGGTGCTGCTTCAGCTATGACCTCTGATAACTTAAACTTAAATGGTTATACAGAAGTTACGATTGATTTCCACTACCGTCCTGTCGGAATGGATACTAATGAAGATTTCTGGTTATTAGGTTCTGTTGATGGTGGTTCTAACTGGATTACCCTGAATACTTGGACGAGAGATACAGATTTCAACAACAATACCAACTACAATGAGTCGATAGTGATTACAGGTGGTTTTACCTCTACAACCAAGTTCCGTATCCAATGTGATGCCTCGGTTAATAATGACCGAATTTATATAGATGATGTTGTATTAACAGCTTGTGCTGGAGCGAGACTAATGGAAGAAGGAACAGATATGCCATTAACTGTTAGCGCACATAACTCTACGGAGGTCATTGGCTCTACAGATGTAGCAGATAATATTGCGGATAATGTACGTAATGAAGGAGAAATCTTATCCAACGAAATTAAAGTATTTCCTAATCCAGCTCGTGATATAGCTAATATAGCCATACAATTTGAAGAAGAAGGTGATGGAGAAGTAAGAATCATGGATATGAGCGGACGAGTAGTAGAAGTAAGAGCTATTCGTTTGGATGGAAAACAACAATCTATACAGTTTGATACGAGTAATTTTACAGCAGGAGTTTACTTTGTAAACTTACTTACCGAGGGTCAGAAAGTAACTAAGAAATTGATTGTGGTTAAATAATTATTATTAATTAACCATCGCATAAGATTATAGAGGGCTTCTTTTAAGGAGCTCTCTTTTTTTAGTTTACCTTATACCTACTATCACGATTTCCCTTACTCATTCAATCGTCTAATCATCAGTCGATTCATAGTCTTTTTTTTGCGCAAGGGATAGTAGCGATAGCTTGGTGAAATAGAAAAGTAGAGAAGCTTGCTGAAGGGTGGCTGAACGACGGAGTGAAGACACACTGAAGCCTAGCTGAACACTTTTTCTATGAGACAACTACAAGCGAATAGCCCGACCCCACTTTCCGCTTGTAGTTCATGCGATGACGCATGAACGGGCGGAAAGTGGGGATGCGCCCATAAGCATAAAATAATTGTGTAGGTAAAATGACATAAATAGCTGTAAATGTTTAATTTTGAGGCGATTAATTAGTAACTTTTCAACGAACTATAGTAATCTCTCAATCAAGAAAAACAGAAAACATGTGCTCTATTAGTATTGAACCTAGCATAAAGCAGCTATGTCCTAAACTTCGTTTAGGGTATATTCAGGCAAAGGTTGTTCCTGAAAAATACTCAGAAGGTTTATGGGAAGAAGTGATAAATCCCTACCTGAAAGAACAAGAAAGTCAATTAGAAACAGCCCATATTAGCCAAATTATGACGATTGCCGAAGCTCGGAAATCTTATAAGACATTGGGTAAAGATCCGAGTCGTTATCGCTTATCCGCAGAGGCATTGTTACGGAGGGTCGTAAAAGGAAAGGGTATCTATCAAATAAATAACATTGTAGACCTCATCAATATCTCCTCTATTAAAAGTGGCTTTTCGATTGGTGGCTATGATGCCGAAAAAATAGAAGGAGCTGTAAACTTAGGAATTGGGGAGGAAGGGGAACCTTATGAGGCTATTGGAAGAGGTACTTTAAATATTCATCACCTTCCCACTTTCCGAGACACTCAAGGAGCGTTTGGTACGCCTACAAGCGACTCTACCCGTACAATGTGGACGATGAAGAGTAAACATTTTATGATGGTTTATGTCGATTTTGGAAGAAATGCTTCACTAGAGGCATCTATGGCATTTAGTGTTGATTTGATTCGGAAGTATGCTAATGGGACGGACATTAAGCAAGGGATATTAAATTAAGCCCCCCAACCTTATCCTCTCGATTTTAACCTCCTGCTTGTAATTTTTTGGAAATCATAAAGGTAAAAGTACTTACCAAACACCATCAATAAGCATCTGAATGTAGTGAAGGGGCACTGAATAAATAAACAATTAATGATATTGACTGTTGCAGGATTATGCTTTCTCCAACAGTCAATATCGTTTGGTTAAAACGCGATTTACGCACCCAAGATCACGCTCCTTTATATGCAGCTGAACAAGCAGGACTTCCCTACCTTATCCTGTATTTTTTCGAACCTTCCCTTATTCAATATCCAGATACTTCCCTGAGACATTTACAGTTCTGCTATCACTCTATTCAGCAAATGAATCAATTGCTATTCCCCTTTGAAAGATCAGTCAATATCTTTTATGGAGAAGCAAGCAACATCTTCCAATTTCTTCTTCAAAACTTTTCCATTCAATCTGTCTTTTCCTACCAAGAGAGTGGCACACAAATTACTTGGAATCGAGATAAAGCAGTCAAGAAGTTGCTGGATCAACATCACATAAACTGGACAGAGTTTGCTCAAAATGGAGTGGTACGTGGTATTTCAAATCGACATGGATGGGAGAAGAACTGGAAAAGGATGATTCAAGAACCCATCTTACAAAACACCTATTCTCAAGGGAAGCACTGGTCATTTGACTATCTATTTAAGCTACCCAAAAAATGGCTTCAACAGTTACAGCACTACCCTTCTAACTACCAACCAGCAGGCGAACAAAATGCGTGGCGATATCTTCAATCATTCGTCCAAAAGCGCGGGTTCAATTACCAACGTCATCTATCCAAACCAACCCAAAGTCGTACTTCTTGTGGACGTATATCACCCTACTTGGCATGGGGAAATATCAGCATCAAACAAACCTATTATTTTGTGCGTCAACATCCGCAATATGAGCGTTACAAACGATCTTTCTCCCAATTTTTAACCCGTTTAAGATGGCGTTCACACTTTATTCAAAAATTTGAAACAGAATGTGAATATGAAACAAAATGCATCAATCGAGGCTATGAATTATTGAATCATCCTTTGAATAATGTATTTATCGCAGCTTGGAAGAAAGGGCAAACAGGTATCCCATTGGTAGATGCTTGTATGCGCTGTGTTCATCAAACAGGTTGGATTAACTTTCGAATGCGCGCCATGTTGGTATCTGTACTTTGTTTTAATCTCGATCAAGATTGGCGGCAAGGCGTTTATCACCTCGCACAACAGTTTCTCGATTACGAACCAGGCATTCATTATCCTCAATTTCAAATGCAAGCAGGTACTACGGGCGTTAATACCATCCGTATGTACAACCCCATCAAACAATCACAGGATCATGACCCCGAAGGTATTTTTATCAAAAAATGGGTTCCAGAATTAAAGGATGTTCCAACAGAGCATATTCACGAACCCTGGAAAATGACTCTCATGGAGCAAACTTTTTGTGGAATGGAGATGGGTAAAGATTATCCTTTTCCACTGGTTGATATTACCGAAACAGCCCGTACAGCGCGCGAAAAAGTGTGGGGACATCGAGATCATCAATTAGTCAAACAAGAACAACGTCGCATTATATTAACTCACATAAAAACAAGTGGCAGTAGAAAAAAGAGAAAAAGAAAAACAAACACATAAATATGCATTTAA
>JAHDHP010000112.1 GCA_020631245.1 Bacteroidota bacterium
AGTTTACGAGGTAATTTGAAGAGTTCCATTGCCTGTTCGAAGGTAATATTTT
The DNA here is from genome assembly GCA_020631245.1 of Bacteroidota bacterium. GTDB lineage: Bacteria > Bacteroidota > Bacteroidia > Chitinophagales > UBA2359 > JAHDHP01. The sequence continues at coordinate 53 of JAHDHP010000112.1, forward strand.
CGATGGTCATAGGCGTGCGGATTTTCGCAAAGCGCGGCTTTTCCTCATCCTCTTGGCTACCGATTTGTACCATAGGTCCAAAACGACCTAAACGAGCGATAACAGGTTTTCCCGTCTTTGGATCGGTTCCAAGCTTCTTTTCTCCTGTTTCCCGCTCTGCATTTTCCATCGTATCTTCTACTACCACATGAAAAGGCTTGTAGAATGTATCTAACATATTGTTCCACACTTGGCGTCCTGTCGCGATTTCGTCAAACTCTTTTTCAATTTGAGCCGTAAAGCCATAATCAAAAACACTATCGAAATGCTTTACTAAGAAATCGGTTACCACCCGACCCGTATCAGTAGGGAACAGTTTGTTTTTTTCTACGCCTGTATTTTCAGTTTTTATTTCTTGTGTAACAGTTTGCGGATTGGTAAAGTCAATCCCTTCCATAGTAAAGACATTGTAATCACGCTTTACACCATCTCGACTTTCTTTCACCACATACTTCCGATTTTGAATCGTACTAATAGTTGGTGCATAGGTAGAAGGTCGTCCAATCCCTAATTCTTCCAGCTTACGAACAAGTGTTGCTTCATTGAAGCGAGCAGGCGGACGATTGAAACGCTCTGTTGCTATCATGCGGCGTAGGCGAGGGGTTTGCCCTTCTTTCATCGGTGGTAACATTGTCGATTTTTCATCCTCTACATTATCATCAAGTATAGCAGCTTGGTATAATTTTAAGAAACCATCAAACTTGATAACTTCCCCTTTAGCAACAAGGTGATTTTCATTGGTAGAAATGTCGATAGTTGCAGTAGTACGCTCCAATTGTGCATCAGCCATTTGAGAGGCGACTGCACGTTTCCAAATTAAGCTGTATAATTTTTTCTCATCATGATTACTTCCCGCATCCATTTCATTGAAATAGGTCGGACGAATGGCTTCGTGTGCCTCTTGCGCGTCTTTCGATTTGGTTTTAAATCGTCGTGGATAAGAGTATTGCTCACCAAAGGTCGATCTAATTTCGGTAGCTGCAGCCTCAATTGCTGAACTTGCCAAATTGGTCGAATCGGTACGCATATAGGTGATTTTACCAGCTTCGTAAAGTTTCTGTGCTAAAATCATGGTACGAGAAACTGAGTAGCCCAATTTGCGGCTGGCATCTTGCTGTAAAGTAGATGTAGTAAAGGGTGCTGGAGGTGATTTTTTAGCAGGCTTCACCTGGATTTTACTAATGGTATAGGTAGCTCCTTTGCAGCTATCTAAGAAATCTTGTGCCGATTGTTTATCCACTAGTTTTTTTGACAATTCAGCTTTGAATTGCATATCCCTTCCTTCAGCATTTTGAAGAATGAAATATGCAACTAATTTAAAGTAGGGAACAGGCTGAAACTTTTTAATTTCTCGTTCTCTTTCTACTACTAAGCGCACAGCAACAGACTGCACACGTCCCGCAGAAAGAGAACCAGAACGGCTAATTTTACGCCATAAAATAGGTGAAATCTCAAAACCAACGAGGCGATCTAATACCCGACGTGCTTGTTGGGCATTTACCAAGTTTTGGTCGATCTTTCGTGGATTATCGACTGCTTTACGAATAGCAGGCTCTGTAATTTCGTGAAAAACAATGCGTTTGGTTGCATCAATATCTAGGTCTAAAACCTTGCAAAGGTGCCAAGAAATAGCCTCTCCTTCGCGGTCTTCATCCGTCGCTAACCAAACTGTATCCACTTTTTGGGATAAGTCTTTCAATTCCTTCACAACTTGCTTCTTATCGTCGGAGACTACATATTGTGGAGTAAAACCATTTTCTACATCAATGGCTTTATCTCCTTTGGGCAAATCGCGTATATGTCCATAACACGATTTTACCGTAAAGTCTTTTCCTAATATTTTCTCAATTGTCTTTGCTTTTGCAGGAGACTCGACGATCAATAAATTCTTGCTCATATATTATTAATTATACCAATTTTCTTAACTACTAGATAAATTTTCTTGTTCTTTGCCTTAAAAGCACACAAATTTAGACATTTCATTTTATAAAACAAGTTCTTTTTACGCAATGCGGATTTTAAGTGTCTTGTTACTAACTATTAGTTGGGCGTGCCATCACTGTGTTGGCTGCACAAATCTAGCCTATTTTCAACAATAAAACAACTAGCAGCCAACACAGTGATGTCGGGCTTTCGGCTAATAGTTGTCTCGTAGAAAATGAGTTCTGCTAAACGCCTAGTAGTGTCTTCCTTCGTCAGCCCTCCTAGTCGAAGCTTCACTTCATTTCTACTTCGCCAATCTTCCGCCTCTATCCCTCACGCGAAAGACGATTTACGATTTACGATTTAACGATGAACGTCCGATGGAGCTGACGCCAGCGTCTTCGCTGGTGACTACTACCTCCATAGCAACACACTTTCCATTGATAAAGTTTAAGAGGCTATTTTGGTGACTAGTAAAGATGTATAAATACCTAAGTCGAATACCATCCTATTTTTGCTCTATTTGCCATTCTTGTACAGCTCCATCTGGTGTCGTCCAATTGTGAACAGAAAAAGGCATTCACAACAATTTGTTGTGAATGCCCCATGAAGAAAAAATCAATATTATTTGCTTAGTAAAGATAAATAAATAAGTAGGGCCATAATGTGACACTAGCTTGTTGCTAGACAAGGCGTGAAACGTAGGCGATGCAGCGCATCGGCGAGGCTTTACAACACAGTATAGTGACAAGATAGTCAGCATAATGGCCTTAGTTATTTATTTTTCTTTACTTAGGAGGGATTACCTTCTTCCTCTTTTGGTGAAATAAACTCCTTGTGAATCATAACCCTCACTTATTTCACTTGATCCTAATGCTGAACCAAAAAGGACAAAACAAGTACCAGCAGGGTAAGCACTAAGATCAACCTCTTGCTCATATACATATTCGTTGTTGTTAACTGATTTATTTTCAAAATCAATAATGGTTACTTGATCAGTACGAGGCAACACATTTAAATAAGCATCTTCATTGAGTTTTATTCGATTGCCTTCAATGGTAAACTTACTTGCATCTTCTATATACATAGAAACGGAAGCTTCTTGTATTTCTGTATCACTGGTAAATCTCACCTTGATATTTTGGACACCTCCATTAGATATTATCTCCCCTCTTTCATGAGATTCAATATCAATTTGGACGACTCCATTTAATACGTGATCATGTATTTCACAAGAACTCATAAATAATATAAGGGATACACATAAAAAACTAAAAAACAAATTGGATTTCATAAAAAATAATTTAGAAAATGAATAAAAATATATTGTCAGAGTATACCTTTCCCATTTGTAAATACTATTTGTTTAATAGAACTTACATCACATACCAAATAAAGATTAAGTCAGTTAGTTATGAGTAAAAGTAAAAATTAACTTGCCTTAAAACTTAATACCTATACCTATACCTATCCAAAACCAAGAATCTGTTATTTTTAAAGGTTTAGCATCTTGTTGAAACATCTCACCAAAAGCATGAGAAGAAAGTACCTCTGTTTTATAAAATAATCTATTTTTGTTATTTTGATATTGATAGCCCAGTTTTAGGCTACCCATAAAGTAAAAATCGTTGGGTTCATCTATTAATCTATCATTGACCAATGTAAGCCCAATACCTGTGAATAGTCGATGTTTGGGGCGTACTACTATTGATTGATTAAGCGAAAAAGGAAGTAAAAGGGGAATGGCTCCTGTTTGATTCCCTCTAAATTTCTTAGGGTTCACAGATATTCCTATTTGCGCGCTTGTTTCACCTCTTAAACCTCGTCTTACTATTCGCCCATAATTCAAAGAATAGAACCCCCCTTGTCCTAGTAATTCAAAAAGAGCGTAATTTCTATTGTAGGATATACGTACTTGACTTGCTGGCTCTGCTTTAAGTATTAGAGGTTTGTTTGTATTTGACATGGATAGTAAAGTACTTGCCTTTAGAGGCAACTTTTCTATTGGTTCAATGTTTCGAGTCGTTTTTTTCGTGGTTTCTAGATGATCTTCATTATTCGAAGATTTTTCTATACTGTTTTTGCTTGTTGCTTTATCCTCCCTTTCTACTAGTAAAGTTGCTGCATCAACAGAGGTTTCTATTTCTTCTTTATTTATCTTTTCGGTAATATCTATTGGTAATCTTATGGGTATAGTAGAAGTAATCTTATCTTCTTGTATCTCTCCATTATTGGTTTCGAAAGTCCTTGTTTTGGTAGCCCTTGTACTTTCATTTGCCATCTGTTCTATTACTAGCTTTGATGTGTTATCATTAGCGGAGGTAACAGAAGGTGTTTCTAGATCTGGTTTTGTCCCACTGGGTTCTTTAGTTCTAAAAGAAGGAATAAAGTCTACTACATGTTGGCTGTTTACTTGTTCTATTTTAAAACTCCCATTGATTGGTATATTATTTTTCTCATTTGTTACTATCTCATACTGCTTAGGCATTGTTAAAACTCTATTCGGATTATTGGTTTGCTTAGTTGAGAGTGGTGAAGAATTTATTTTGGATTCCTTATTCCTTGTTTTTTCATTTGATTGAACAGTTGTATTTGTCACTATATCTTTCTCTTTTAAGGAGGTGATTTTGGGTAGTGTTTCTTTAGCTAGGTTGTTGTTTTGCTTCTCCTTACTATCTGTTTCAGAATCCGTATTGCTTTTCGTTTTTTGATTTCCTTTTTCCAGCCGGTTGAATTCTATTTTTTGTTCTTTCTGTTTTTTTGTACTTGATGAATTATATATTTCTGTTGTAGGCATACTTTCCCATTGCTCAACTATTTTTATTCCTCCATAAATAAGTAATAGCAGAGATACGCCAATAATTAGAAATAATTTTCTAAGTTGTAATTGCTTCTTAAGAGCTTGGTTTTCTTTCTTTAGAAGGAGTTGTTCCCATTCTGAATCAAGATCTAAAGGAGAATTGTAACTTAGAATTTTATGTTTTATTTGGTCAAAATCCTCCATATTTCTGTTTTTTTAAATCTTTCACTCTTTTTTGCAGCATCTTTCGTGCTTTATACAATTGGCTTTTAGAAGTAGAGGTACTAATTTGTAATTGTTTAGCAATGTCATTATGTGAAAACCCATCAATGACAAATAAATTAAAGATTGTTTTGTATCCTGGTGGTAGATTATTTATTAAAGTTAAAATTTCTTCTTCCGATAAGTCTGAATGTAAGGCTTCATCAGTACTCATCTGTTGTGTCAATTCGATATTTGGATTTAATTCGTAAATACTTCTCTTTTGTTTTCTAATCATATTTAGAGCGAGGTTAATAGCGATGCGCGAAATCCAACTTTCGAATTTTCCTTTGCTTTTATCATAGTAGTCAATTTTATCAAAGACCTTAATAAAAGTGTCTTGCATTAAGTCTTTTGCAGGATAGTTTTCTGAATCATACCTTCTACAAGTTGTATATACCAATTCCGCATACCTTTTAAACAATAGTTGTTGGCAATATTGGTCTTTGCGTATACACCCTTTCAGTATATCTTCTAGCTCCATCCGCTTTTTTGATATTTTAAAAATCTTTGCCATTGAAATGAATTACCTTTATTACACGAAGAATAGCCATAGGTTGCCCAGAAAAAAACATAAATATTAATTTCGCGATCCAAAAATAAATCAAAAAAGGTGGTAAGTTGCTAGTAACCAGGCAGATAGGGGAGGGGAGCTTGATTAGTAATGAATGATGAAAAATTAGTTTGCTGTATTGTTATTATCCTGAATTGTAGGGTCTAAAGTTTCGCCTGTAAATTCAGTCGTAGCAACTTCAGCTTGCAGTCCTTGTTCTTGGAGGTATTTGGCGTACACATCGGTAGAGCCATGCGTAACGATGACGCGTTCTGCTTCAGTGGCTTTTACGGCTTGGTTGAGTCCTGCCCAGTCGGCATGATCGGAGAGAATGAAACCTCGATCGACATTTCGGCGGCGTCTGGCTCCACGTAAAGCCATCCAACCTGAGCAGATGGCTATGGAGATGGGCTTCATTTTCCGCATCCAATTGGAATTGAGGGTAGATGGTGGGGCGAGTACTAGGTTTCCAATGAGTGATTTGGCTTGGGTATGTTCTGTTGCTCGTATGGTTTCTGGGAGTTGGATACCTTGTTTTCGAAATACCTTATTGATGTTTTCAACGGCTGAATGGGTAAATATTTTACCAATAGAGGCATCTAAGCCCTTGAGGATGCGTTGGGCTTTTCCGAGAGAGTAACCTGTTAGAAAACTTACTTTTCCATCTGCTTGGTTTTGCCGCCACCAGTCGTTTATTTCTTGAAATATCTCGGCTTGTGGCTTCCAGTTATAGATGGGTAGTCCGAAAGTAGATTCGGTGATAAAGGTGTTACATTTGACGGGTTCGAAGGCTTCGGCAAGTCCGTCATCTTCTAGTTTGTAGTCACCTGATGCGACCCAGATTTCGCCTTTGTATTCGAGGCGTATTTGGGCAGATCCTAGAATGTGTCCTGCGGGGTGAAAGGAGATTTTTACGCCATTGATGGTAGTCGTTTCTCCGAATTTAGTGGTTTGGTAGTTGATGTTTCCGAGTCGGTATCGGATGGCGGGTGCAGCTGTTTCGGTGAAGAGGTAGGATTGGTGTCCTTTTCGGGAGTGGTCGGCGTGTCCGTGGGTGATGAGTGCTTTGGGTACGGCTCGCCAGGGGTCGATGTAGATGTCGGCTTGGGGGCAGTAGATGCCTTTGGGGGTGAAGGTGAGCATAATTGTGGGATTGTGGGAATGAGGGATTGTGGGAATGAGTAGAGACAAGGCATGCCTTGTCTGTACGAATGCAAGTAAGTTGATTTGTAGTGAATAAACAAGGATGTGACTATAAAATTAGAATATTAGTGAAAGATTTCACAGATGCCATTGATTTAATATGCTTACTTTTGTAGCCTTGTTGAATCATAATAACTTATCATGGAATTAAATGCATTGACGGCTATTTCGCCATTGGATGGACGGTATCATGGAAAGACGAAGGAGTTGTCGGATTGGTTTTCGGAGTATGCTTTGATTCGTTATCGTTTGCGGGTGGAGGTGGAGTATTTTATTGCTTTGTGTGAGTTGCCTTTGCCTGAATTGACGGGAGTGAATAAGTTGTCTTATCCTTTGTTGCGAAGTGTGTATAGTCATTTTTTGTTGAGTGATGCGGAAAAGGTGAAGGAGACAGAACGGGTGACGAATCATGATATGAAGGCAGTGGAGTATTTTTTGAAGGATAAGTTGGAGGAGTTTGGTTTGGGAGATTTTAAGGAGTTTGTGCATTTTGGTTTGACTTCACAGGATGTGAATAATACGGCATTGCCTTTGTTGGTGCATGATGCCTTACATAATTTGTATTTGCCTGTTCTGGAGGAGCTTGCTTGTAAAATGCAGGAGATGGGACAACAATGGATGAAGGTGCCGATGTTGTCGCGCACACATGGACAGCCTGCTTCTCCGACGACTTTGGGGAAGGAGTTGTTGGTTTTTTGGGAGCGATTGCAGCGACAGATTGATGGCTTGAAAGGATTGGGTTTTTATGGTAAATTTGGAGGGGCTGTTGGTAATTTTAATGCGCATTATGTAGCGTATCCGAGTGTGGATTGGCATGGCTTTGGGGAGTCGTTTTTGGCGGATAAATTGGGTTTGAAGCGACAACGATATACGACGCAAATTTCTCATTATGATGATTTGTCGGCTTTGTTTGATAATTTGAGACGGGCACATGTGGTGTTGCTTGATCTGTGTAAGGATGTTTGGACGTATGTGTCGATGGATTATTTTGGGCAGGAGGTGAAGAAGGGGGAGATTGGTTCTTCGACGATGCCACATAAGGTGAATCCGATTGATTTTGAAAATGCGGAGGGGAATTTGGGGATTGCGAATAGTTTGTTGGGACATTTTTCGGAGAAATTGCCCATTTCTCGCTTACAAAGAGATTTGACAGATTCGACGGTAACGCGCAATATTGGGGTGGCGTTTGGACATGGTTTGATTGCCTTGCGGAGTATGTTGAAGGGCTTGAATAAACTGTTTTTGAATGAGGAGCGTTTACATGTTGATTTGGATGCGCATTGGGAGGTAGTTGCGGAGGCGATTCAGACGATTTTGAGGCGTGAAATGTATCCTGAACCGTATGAGTCCTTGAAGGAGTTGACGCGTAAGTCGGCTAATATTAGTAAGGAAAGTATACATGAATTTGTGGATTGCTTGGAAGTGAGTGAGGGGGTGAAGGAGGAGTTGCGGAGGATTACGCCTTTTAATTATATTGGTAAACACGGAGGGCACAGAGAGTAAACACGGAGGGCACAGAGAGTAAACACAGAGGGCACAGAGAGTAAACACAGAGAAAGATTGTGCGAGGTGCGAAGTGCGATGATTGTCGTACTAACGTTTTTGTGGGAGGTGGGGAGAACGTCCAACGGTTGAACGATGAAACGCTTTACGAAAAATGGGAAAATGTGGGAATTTATTAAGACAATTTTTATGAAGAAAGAGAAAAATATCAAGCCTTCTCCTAAGCCGAAGTCGTTGGTGGAAGGGGAGGATTATTATTTTAATGAAGATGGTTTGATGGTATTTACGGCTAAATATTTAAAGGATCGCGGGTATTGCTGTGGGAGTGGGTGTCGGCATTGTCCATATTAAAATAGTAGGGGATAACTAATTAACATCTCCATAGAGGTCATAGGCAGTGGCTTCGGTAATAGTTACTTGTGCAAAATCACCTATTCTGACATAATGATCGGCGGCTTTTACAAATACCTCATTATCTACTTCTGGTGAATCTCCTTCTGTACGTCCAACAAAATAGTCCCCTTCTTTACGATCAAATAAAACTTTTAGTGTTTGTCCTACTTTTTCTTGATTGAGTTCACTTGAAATTTCTTGTTGAATTTCCATGAGATAATTCATCCGTTCTTGCTTTACTTCGGCTGGAATATCATCTTCATAATTGTCGCCTGCATAGGTGTTTTCTTCGTGTGAATACTGGAAGATACCGAGTCGATTGAAGCGGTATTTGCGAATAAATTGGGCAAGGGCTTCCACATCTTCTTCGGTTTCTCCTGGGAAACCAACTAATAGGGTGGTACGGAAGGTAATGTCAGGAGATTTTGCGCGGATGGCTTCTACAAGGTCGCAGGTAGCTTGCTCTGTAATGAGACGTTTCATGCGTTTTAAGACGGGATCACTAACATGTTGTAGTGGCATGTCTAGGTAGTTGCACACTTTGTCACATTCTAGCATGGCATCGATGATATCGAGTGGAAATTTATGCGGGTAGGCGTAGTGGAGGCGAATCCATTCGAGACCTTCTACTTTATTGAGTGCGCGTAGTAGTTGGGGTAGTTCTCTTTTGCCATAGATGTCTATTCCGTAGAAGGTAAGTTCTTGGGCAATTAGCATTACTTCTTTGACTCCATTTCGTACCAATCCTTTGGCTTCTTCTACAATTTGCTCAATTGTTTTAGAAACATGTCTGCCGCGCATGAGGGGAATGGCACAAAAGGCACAGGTGCGGTTACAACCCTCCGATATTTTGAGATAGGCATAGTGTGGGGGAGTGGTAAGTAAAAAACGTTCTCCGATGAGTTCGTGTTGGTAATCGGCTCCAAGTTCTTCGAGTAAAAAGGGGAGATCTAAGGTGCCAAAGTAGGCATCTACTTCAGGGATTTCTTCTTCTAGGTTGTCTTTATAGCGTTGTGAAAGGCATCCTGTCACATATAGTTTTTCGATACTTCCTTCGGTTTTTTCGCCTGCATAATGAAGGATGGTATTGATAGATTCTTCTTTGGCGACATCAATAAAACCACAGGTATTGACGATCACAATATCTGCATCTTCTTCGGTACTTTCGTGCTTCACATCAAAGTCGTTGGCTTGAAGTTGATTCATTAATACTTCGGAGTCTACTTGGTTTTTGGAACATCCTAATGTAACAACATTGACTTTGGGCTTTGTTTTATTCTTCGTGTGCATTGAACTATATTGTGCGACGATTTTACGTGCGACGTGCGATGATATAATGTACCTATTCTGTTTCTTTGAATAGACTATCTACAAAATCTGTTTTATTGAATACTTGTAAGTGTTCTATTCCTTCACCTACACCAATGTATTTGATAGGTACTTTAAATTGATCAGCGATAGCAATTACTGCGCCTCCTTTTGCAGTACCATCAAGTTTTGTAACAGCGATGGAAGTGACTTCGGTAGCCTTTGTAAAAGCTTCTGCTTGCATAAGTGCGTTTTGTCCAGTTGAACCATCGAGAACGAGTAAAACATCATGTGGAAAATCAGGATGCACTTTTTTCATGACTCGTTTGATTTTACTCAACTCATCCATAAGATGTTTTTTATTATGCAATCGTCCTGCTGTATCAATGATGGCTACATCGACCCCTCTAGAAACGGCTGCATCAACGGTATCGTAAGAAACAGCAGCAGGATCAGCACCCATTTTTTGTTTGACAATGGGCACATCTACTCGTTCTGACCAAATGGTTAGTTGTTCGGTAGCTGCTGCACGGAAGGTATCGGCAGCACCTAGCATTACTTTTTTACCTTGTCGTTTAAATTGGTAAGCTAATTTTCCAATGGTGGTTGTTTTTCCAACTCCATTTACCCCTACGACTAATAATATATAAGGAGCATCTCCTGTATCAGGAATTTCAAAAGATTCGTAGTCAGGGGTATTATTTTCGGTAAGGAGATCAATGATTTCCTCTTTGAGCATTTGATATACTTCTTTTTCGGAAAGGTATTTGTCTCGTGCTACCCGTTCTTCGAGGCGTTCGATGATTTTGGAAGTGGTGTCAATGTTGATATCTGATTCGACGAGTGCCATTTCGATATCATCTAGCACATCCATATCTACCTCACTACGTCCTGCAACGGCTTTACTTAAGCGTTCGAAGATACTTGCATTACTCTTTTTGAGTCCTGCATCAAGATCCTCTTTAAGTTCTTCTTTGTCTTTGGGTTTACCTTTTAGGAAGGAGAAAAATCCACCTTTTTTATCCTCCTCTTCTTTTTCTTCTATCTCTTCTTCCTCTTCACTGGTTTCTTCTACTACCTCTTCTTCTACAACTGGTTCTGGCTCAGGTTCTGATACAACAACTGGTTCGGGTTCAGGAACAACTTCTGGCTCAGGTTCAGGAACAACTTCTGGTTCTGTTTTTATGACAGGAGGAACAACCGCTTCAACACGATTGTACAATTCATCTTTCTTACTTTCGATTTTTTCTTGTAACTCTTCCTTAACATTTTCTTTTGCCTCTTCATAAGAAGGAGCCTTTTCAATTTTTTCTTGTTGTTCTTCTTTTAATTTTAGTTTTTCCAGCCAAGAGAGAGCAGGTTTTGCCTCTTCCTTTTTAGGTACATCGTCTTGCTTAGCTTCCTCTTGTTGTTGGATGCTTTGCTGTTCTTCTAGGTCTTGTTGTTTTTGTTCTTCTTTGTACTTTTGGGTCAGTTTATCTAAAAAAGAGGACATAGTCGAAAAAGTTAATGAATGGGGGAAATAAGAAAGTTAAGAGGCTGTATTAATTTTACAATCAGTCTCCAAGAAAACAGAAAAAGCCTCTCTTTAAATGAAAGAGAAGCTTTTTCCTATATTAATTATATAAGTCTCTAGCAATCATAGGATTACTAGCCTTTAAGAGTTTCTTTGAGTTTGTCTTTGTGAACAATCATTTCTTTGAACACATAAGCTCCTGTTTTAGGATCTTTTTCACTCAATACAATCTTTACGTGGTCTTTACCTCCTCCCCTTTTAATACGGGAGTTCTTACTGACTTTAGCCATGATTTAAGAATTTATGATGTTACTTAATTTCTTTATGTACTGTATGCTTTTTAAGAGTTGGGTTATATTTTTTCAACTCAATTCTAGCAGGTGTATTTCGACGGTTTTTGGTAGTAATGTATCTAGAAGTACCAGGTATTCCACTTGATTTGTGTTCTGTACATTCAAGAACTACTTGGATACGATTACCTTTACTTTTCTTTGCCATTTTATGATTAAATTTAACAATTTCAAATTAATAAACAAAAACATTGCCGCATTAATTACAAGGATTATATCTTTACTCCTTTGGCGCGACATTCTTTGAGATATGCGTAAATTCCTTTTTTATTGATAGTACGCAATGCTTGAGCTGAGATTTTTAACTTTATCCAGCGATCTTCTTCAGGGATATAGAAACGTTTTGTAATGATATTAGGACGGAACCAACGTTTTGTTTTACGATTTGACTTTGAAACGTTATTTCCAGTAATTGGTTTCTTACCTGTTAACTGACAAATATTTGACATGACTTAAATTTTTCTTCTT
>JAHDHP010000113.1 GCA_020631245.1 Bacteroidota bacterium
AGCTATAAGTCATTCTAGAATACCACTCTCCTCTTCCATTTCTAACTTCTTCTGTGATTAAGCGATTATTTTCCCTTGTATACGTCGTTGTCTCCATCATTTCTTTAGGGTTTTCCATAAAGTACTCTCGTTTTTCTACTAGCAATCCTTCTTGAAAAAATTGCTCTACAACAGACTTTGTATCAAACATAAACTCAACCTCTTTAATATAGGCTAATTGACCTTCTTTATATCTATAATCTATTACTGTTACCGTATCTCCTTCTGTATTTAATGTGAGGGACTTCGTAAGTTGCTTTTTTTCATTATAAAAAAGCTCCTCTATATATCTCAATATCCGTTCGGTTGCCTCATCTTCGTCACGCGCAGCATTAAGAGGGCCTTGTCCAATCATGTAATCAAATACCTTTTTTAACTGTGTTTTATCTTTCTCATCATAAACATACATTTTCATACCCATCATGGCATATCTATCATCTAAAAAAGCATAATCCTCGTATGTTTGAATTAATTCGTTTTCATACGTTTCTACAATTCGATCAGAACAACTCGTATCCCCTTCTTCCTTTATCACCTCCACTTCCGCTTTATAATAAAGCGTCCCTCCTTCTTCCACTGGTTCAAAAGGAATACTTCCATCCTCTATAATTTCGATTTCTAAAGTTTCAGGCTCTTCTTCATCTATTTCTAAATAGGGGGATACTTCTTGTGGTTTCGCCTCTCGCATAATCTGTTGTTCAACCAAAGTGGACAAGTCTCCTTCAGTATCATAGAAATAGTAATTGGTTCTCTGATTTATTTCTTTAGATGTTTGGGTTTTCTTAATTCTGTTCTCCTCATCATACTCATAATGCCTAGATTCGGTATCTCCCTTTACATTGGAATAGATTACCCTTTTAAGTAAGCCACTATATACCCTGTACGTATAAGTCTGTTTATTGTACCATTCTCCATTTTCAAATAAGTGTTCTTTTTCTAGTTTACCATCTCCACCGTAGGTATACTCTGTTCGATAAGTATTAGTAGCATCATCTTCGTAATAAGTAGCTATACTCGTTTGCAATAATTCTCTATCGTATATCCTTTCTGTTTCCTTCATATATCCAAAAGGTTCTTTTTCTTGTTTTAAACTCCAATTCCTGCTGCCATCCTCATATTGATAGCTCGTATAATAGACCGTATCTTGTTGGCCATCCAGTATGACTTCCCCTTCTAGACGATCAAACGAGTCATAATAAAAAAACCATGTTCGATATAGTGTTTCCTCCGCATCGTATATTAATACTTTTCGTACTTGTGTATCTAGCTCACTTTTATAATAGAAATCATAATGTGCGACTAGCTCATCAAACTTAAATTCTTCTTTTGTTACTAGTCGTCCGTTCTCATAGTTTCCAATAGTAGTCCAACAATAAATGGCTTCCTTTTCACAAGCAAAATCATTTATTGTTATTTCTTGGGCAGATGTCCATGTAGTAGTTCCAATTAGTAGCAAAGAAACTAGTAGTTTTAAGAAATATTTCATTTCTGGTGTTTTACAAAACAATTTAGGAATAGAACGAACACATTAATTTTTTGGGTGACCACATCAGGGCGACCACAAGGGTCACCCCCTACATATCATATAATTCTTGTCGCATTTGCACCAATAGGGCTTCTATTTTTGATTTATCTGGCTCATCAGGCAAATTGCTTTTTTCGTATAATTCGGCTATCCGTGTTGCCTTTTCCTCCGCCATTTTTACCAAATCATCGTATTCAAACTCTCCATTGCGGATGCGAAGTAAAAATTCCCGATTGGGGCGACGAACAATGATTTTTTGTTGTTCTGCAATTTCGGCAGCCATATCCAAGAGGCGAAAGGTATGCATCATATTTTTGGAGTCGTAGTTTTTGCCATGTGAAATGGTATTTTCGTAACGATGTTCATTGCGCTTTTCAACCCAGTCCCAATATTCGCGGTAATCTTTACAGTATTTTTTATACCCATCTTGATTGAAGTGTAAATAAGTTACAGGCCCCATTTCTTTGGGAATGCTAGACAAAGAAATAGCATTGGAGCTTTCTTTTTGCATAATCCCTTTAAAGCCTACAGTTCCAGTCTCATCATAAAATAGCCCTAGCATATCTTTCATATGTGGGATATTGACTAATCCACAATTTTCTTGCCGCCAGTGCCGCTGTTCGAGCCATTTGGTGACGGGCATGGCTCCTTGTCCAGCCACTACATAACAAAATGCCAAGATATTTTTGCGTTCCTTAGCAATGGGGTTGACAATTTTTTTGTTGAGTCCGCGTGCCTTTCGAATTTGAGTGAAGGCATACCCCGCAAAGGTATCTTTGCATCGTTTGGAAAGAAATAACTCTGGTCGCAAATGCTGCATCACTGAATGTGACAACTTTAAACAGTCTGTGGGCACATTGAGCATTTCCAGTAAGTTTGGATTGTTTTTATAGAGGAGTTCTACAAATCGCCCTAGCTCGTAGTAAACGGTATCGTTGGTCGCGTCATTGACTTGTTCTATTCGGGTCATCCCATAAAAGTCAGCTTTAGGCTGTATGAATATGCCTTTGATATCGGTGTCGGAGTGTGGTAGGTGGGTGCCGTAGGCGCGACTGCCTGTGATGCATTCGTAGATGATGAGTTGTTGGGATTTTAGATCAGAAATGGTCATGGGACAGTTAGTGAGTAGAGACAAGGCATGCCTTGTCTGTACGAGTGAACGTTTTTCGCGTGAGGGATAGAGGCGGAAGATTGGTGAAATAGAAAGGTTGTGACACTTGGACTAGCAGGGCTGACGGAGGAAGACACTGCTAGGACATTTAGTGGAACACCTTGTCTATGAAGCAACTATTAGCCGAAAGCCCGACCCCATTTTTTCTTTTTTGCCCGTTCATGCGAGGACGCATGAACGGGCAAAAAAGAAAAAATGGGGGCACGCCCAGTAGATGATGATTGGGTGATTGGATGACTGGGTGATTGAGTTGAAATTACGTATTCTTTGCAAGAATAGTGCGAAACAATTGATTGAGAAGTTCTTTATCGGGATGCTGGCTTTCCATTTCACTGGCGACTCGGTAACAATAAGGCATTTCTTCTTCTACAAATTGATGAATAAGTGCTTGTGGTGCTACTGTTGCTTGTTCGCTGGCGGTTTCTTTCCATTTCAATAATTGATGCACATTGGCATAGAGATCATCGGTGCGATTTTCTATGAGGGGCAATAGACGATCAAACTCCATTGGTGGTGGTGTTTTAGTATCGGCAATCCAGCGAGCGCAAAGAAGGGGGCGAAGTACATAAAAGTACTTTTTGAGCTTTACCTCGTCGCCTTGTAACTCGGTATTAACGATTTTTTTAGTTAAGCCAAGATAGTGGTGAATCGCTGCTTTAGGAACGAAGTAGTCTTGCTGCATTGCTTGGAGTTGTTGGCATAAAAAATCATCGGTATAATAGATGATGGGCGAATGAATCCAACTGTATACAGAGGCATTAGACTTCGTATAAAGATTGAGTGCTTTTCGAATATCCCAACCACTAAGGTCTAACATTCCCTCATCAAGATCGAGGTTGATAAAGTCAGTTTTTTCGTTGATCGACAAATACCAATCGGTGGGATGTGCATAGATAAAACGCACATCGTAATCGCTATCGGGTGAGGGAAATCCCCACGCACGACTACCCGACTCACAGGCATACAAAATGCGGATTTGGTACTTTTCTTCTAGCTCTTTTAGTACTCTTTTTATTTTTTCTTGCATGAGCTTTGTTTTTATAGCTTGTGTCACAAAAAGCAATTTCGTAATTTTGTAGATTAAAATACATAAGTTCATGAAAGAGTTTCAAACACTAGCGTTTTATTTGTATGTGCCGATGGAAGAACCCAAAGTATTTACGGCTGAACATTTAACGTTTTGTAAGTCTATTGGTATCAAAGGGCGTATTTATGTGGCTGATGAGGGCATTAACGGTTCTGTATCTGGTACGATCGATCAGTGTGCCAAATATATGGCTTATATGAATGAGCATCCGACATTTAGTACGATGGAGTTCAAAATTGACGAAGAGGATGCGGTTTCTTTTAATAAGATGCATGTCAAATATCGACATGAATTGGTACATTTTGGAGTGGGGCAAGTAGATCCATTGCAAAATACAGCTAATCATTTATCAGCGCAAGAGGTACTTGATTTAAAGGATCAGGAGGATGTGTATATGTTGGATGTGCGGAATAAGGTGGAGTATGAGGTGGGGAAATTTAAAGATGCCTTGACCTTAGATATTGATACTTTCCGTGAATTTCCTGATAAAATTGAGGAACTGGAGCCGTATAAAGATAAGAAGATTATTGCCTATTGTACAGGAGGGATTCGCTGTGAAAAGGCAACTGCTTTATTGTTGCAGCATGGGTTTAAGCGTGAAAACTTGTTCCAAATTGATG
Organism: Bacteroidota bacterium; assembly: GCA_020631245.1. GTDB lineage: Bacteria > Bacteroidota > Bacteroidia > Chitinophagales > UBA2359 > JAHDHP01. The sequence continues at coordinate 4,443 of JAHDHP010000113.1, forward strand.
GGGGTATTCTAAAATACTCGAAGGAAACGGGTGGAAAGGATTTTGATGGGAAGTGTTATGTATTTGATAAGCGGATTGTGACGGATGTAAATGAGGTGAATCCTACTATTATTTCGAAGTGCTTGAATTGTGGAACTGAAACGGCAAAGATGGTCAATTGTTCGAATCCTGAATGTAATGAGCATTTTGTACAATGCGCCGATTGTGGTTGGGAGATGCAAGGTGCTTGTAGTACAGCTTGTAAGGAGCATCCACGTAAACGAGATTATGATGGTTCGGGCTATTATGCTCGAACAGGAGAGCAAATGTAATGTTCTTTGTTCTGAAATTTTTGTTTTCCAATAACAAACAATTATCTTTAAGGAGTAAATAATGTATAAATGCATGATTTACTCCTTTTGTTGAATATTCACCGTACCTATCGAGACCGCTTCTAATCTATTTCCGTCATTTTATTGTTCCTCCAAATTAAATTATTTTATGCTCATGCGTAATTTTTATGGCGTACTAATTTTGTTAATGTGTTTTTTATTGGCATGTAATGTCACCAAAGATACTGAGCTGGAAGAGGCTTTACAAGCTACACCAAGCACCGAGCAAAGTACACCTAATCAAATGTTAAGTTACGATCAGATAAAGAACTTATCAACGGAAGAACAATGGAAACACTTATCTCCTAAACGTCGTAACTACCTTCGCGAAAACCCAGACTTATATCCAAAATTTAAGGAAATGATTGCTGCCAATCCTACGATGGAAGAAGTGCAACAAACACCTCGCGTACCCAATAACACTAATCAGCAAACAACTAATGCTAAAGAATCCCCTCTGGCAATTCCTTCATCGGAACGTACTCCCGAACAATGGTGGGCTATTTTTTCGGAAAGGCGAAAAGCTTATATGCGAAAGCATCCTGAAAAATATCCTGAATATGAAAAGTTTTTGAAAGAAGAATAAAGTAAAAAATAAATAAACTATTTTTATTATCTTTCTAATACAACACAATCCACAAACTATTACCCATCTTAATTGTGCTACATCCGTCTAAAATTTGAATTACATATGAACAAGATACTAATTCCCATCTGTCTACTTTTATTAAGTTCGCTGTTGTTGTTCTCAACAACTAGCAAAGCTTGTGATTCTTATGAATCAGCATTTCCGCCACCCTATCCCGATTCTTATCCCTGCATGGATTACATCTTAAGTACTTATGCTTTTTGTTGCGATGAAGAATTCGATAACGTTTGTATTGAACGATTGAGAGAATATTGTGACGAAAATGGAAATGCTCCTTCTCAGCATAAACCTAATGGAAACCCTGATGATGATTGTTGGTTTGACCAATGTAAAATAGATGGCCCTAGAAGTCAAGCAATGCCACACTGTCCTGACATTTGCCCTGCTTATGAAACATCACTTCCTCCTCCAGGCCCTAATCCACCAGGAGCCATTAATGGGCTTATTTTCGAAATTGTATGGTATGACGGATTTTGCTGTCAAGATGAATGGGATCAACTTTGTTATTCCTTAATGGATAGTTTAGTCATCTCGCCTTTCTTATGTAATGACGAAGACCCTTCTACGGCAGATGGGTGCCATCCACAATTGGGTTGTACGCATACTCCTATATCTAGTAATTCATTTGTACAAGTACAACTAAGTGCTATATTAGAAGGTCCTTATGACTATGCTTCCAATAGAATGAATACCGACCTACGTGAGAAAGGATTATTACCATTAAGTCATCCTTTTAACGAAGCCCCGTGGAATTATAATGGTTCAGAAAGTGTCGGCTCTATGAATGATTTTCCTAACGATATGGTTGATTGGGTCTTAGTAGAAATACGAGATGCTGTAGATCGTAATATCATTTTGAGCCAAAAGGCTGCTATCTTATTGAGTGATGGTAGCATCGTGAGTCATGATGGTAGTGTAACTGATGGAATTGCGATTAGTGGCGTAGGAGCCAATAGTAATTATAATATTGTTGTTGCTTCTCGTAATCATCTCGATATAGTTACTCCTGTTCCTGTCTTTTTGTCGAATATTGAAGTATATGATTTCTCTACTGATCTTGGACAAGCTTTATCAACAGGTAGTGATCCTTCTATGGCAGATATTTTAGACTTTAACTATGCCTTATACGCAGGAGATATGGATGGAGATGGAACGCTTATTAGTATTGATTATAGTGATTATTACTTAGTGGAGTCTGCTTCGGTAAGTGGTTATTATAAGTCTGATTTGAATATGGATGGGCAAGTAACAGTAGCCGATTTCAACTTATACCAGCCGAATGCGGGTATTTTGGGAGCTTCTTTTATTGCTAGATAAGTTGATGATTTAATCAAAAAACATCCAAGAAAAACCAAACTTAAAGGCTCGGTCATAAGCTGGATAATCAGGAGCTACCCAATATCCTTTTTGTCTAAAAAGCCCTTCATTTGCATGGCTTATTAAGCCAAACATTCTTACCCGTCCCACTTTAAAACTCAAGAACAGATCAACAACTGGATAATAAGGCAGTTGTTGATCTGTTTGTAAGAAAAATTGCCCAATGGCTGGATTGTAGTCATTGGGTTTGTAATTGGCATTATATCGAATATCAGCCCCTAATTTTGCCAACATCGCATTCTTAAAAATATAGCCATAGAAATACAGGCTATGTTTCCCCCAAAAAGAAGGTAAGTTTAAATGCCTACTATTGTCTACCTGAAAGACAAATTGATTATCCAGATAAAAACTACCCAGTTTAAAATCTTTCTGCACAATAAACTGACTGACATTCAACACCTCCTCATCCAACTGTTCGGGCTGTGCCTCTTCATTCCAAATGATATAATCTTCTAGCGTGTGATTGTGATAAGAAAGTCGCATCTTTAAAAAGGGGTTAAAATAACTAGCCTTTAAGGAAAGCGTATTCGTCTTTTTAAAACTATCATTGATCCATTGGTGGTGATTGGAGTAGTAGCGCATCATGATATAATCAGGAGCCAATTGTCGAAATGCTAACCGTCCTTCTAGACCACCTAATTTCTCCGTTAGTTGATACCACAATCGCCCATTAATATCAAAATCACCCCAATTAAAGCCCCACAAAGCATACTCAGCTGCTACTTCATATCGCAATCGAGGATTGACCACTGGATTATTCGCAAATCGCCCAAACATAACCGCCGACTGTCGCCTATCAATACCATATTGTCGATTATATAAGGTATCTCCAGCAATCACAGGCACATCATCAAGCGCATTAATACCTGCCAATTGTTCAATACCAATAAAGTCATGTCGCAAACCTGCACGTATGGTATAGCGCGTCGTTATTTCATTTTCATAAGGGTTATAGTCACTCCCCAATAAAAGCAAGAAAAGCTCATTACTTACTGTACGTGACTTCAACCAATCCTCTGTACGATCAGTATCAAAATAAAACTGACTATAAATGCTACTACTAGGCAATTCATCCAAGTAACGATACAGTTCAGTTGTATAAGTAAATTGATGTCCTAATCGCATTTTAGGCACAAAACGATCCGTTTCGGATGAGTCTGCAGCAACAAGAGTATAATTTTTCCCCCAATCATAACTTTGTTGAAAAGAAAACTGATTTTGCTTCAATTGGCTTTCTGCACCTATCAACTCTACACCATATGCCCCCTTAGGGGTACCTGGAAGATCTAAATCAATTAACAATCGATGAAACGAGGTATCTCTTGTTCCGAAGTTCTCATTAATCGTAATACGGCGAAACAGTTCTATTCCTCCATTTTGTTGCACTTGTGCATTATTGAGCAAAAAATGACTCATCACCTGATATCGTTGATTTTCGGTACGTAGCCAAACACTCCCATTAAAATTGTGATGACTACTGCGTTGCCGACCATACAGACCTGGTGTAATAACTCGTCGATAATGAATTTGAGCATTCAAGTATTTACTAAAAGCCTGTTGATAAGTCAGCTCAATAAACTGTTCATCAGGTATACCTAATACATATTTAAAGTTGGCATAAGGGAAAACGGTATTAAAATAACGGACCGAATCAGGATGAAAACGATAACGGTCAAATTGACGAAAGCCTAAGTTAAAGCCAATTCTACGATCATAATCAAACACTATTTGTTGATGTGCCTGTCCTGTACTACCAATCCAAGAATGCTCAAACGCTCCATCGGTTTGGGCAGGATTATATAGGTGGAAACGGAGCAAACCCGTATCCACGTTTTCAAGGAGTTGCCCTTGTTTATCTTGTGTATATTGAATATAAGGATAACGCCGAGCAGCCTGTACCGTATCTTCTTGTAAGATTTGGGCAGTAGCCAGCTCCGTCATTCCTAGTAAGCAAACCAAGCAGCAACAAAATATGTCATAAAATCTTCTCAAGCAGCTATTATTGTTTTACTAGTTTCTCTACATAAACCCCTTCATCTGTTGCCACCTTTAGCAAATAAGCACCTTGTGCCAATGCTTCAGGTAAAACCAAACAATACTTAGCAGGTCCTACCAAACCTCTTTGTACTTCTTCATACCACAATTTACCTTGTAAATCATACAGCATAAAAGACACCTGTTTTTCTTGTTGTAGGCTCAAATTTACATTAACAGTAGAACTGATATTCGTAGGAAACACTTCGACGCCTGTCAACAAATTAGAGCTTTCTATACCCGAAGGGAAGCTTGTTTTTAGTACATACAAACCTGTTTGCATATCCGACACCAAAATATTTCCTGATGGCAAATGAGGATATACGCCCCAAGCTCCTCGATAAGAAACGTGATCATCAGGAGCATAGGTATCAAAAGAAGCCACTTTTACAGGATTTAAAGGATCATGTACATCAAATACCTGCAAGCCATCATGATAATAAGACACAAACAAATACCCATCTCTATAAATAAGATTATGTGCTATTGATTGCTCATCTACATCTGATCCCATCATTGCCACAATTTTAGCATCCGACATATCAGAAATATCGACTACCTTAATATCCAATCCATGTGTTTCATCTGCAAAAAAGTAATGCTTCCCATCATCCGTCATCCAACCAGAGTGATTATACCCCTGACCAAAAGAGGAATATTCTGTAATACGTCCCAATTCTACAGGATTTCTATTATCAGAAAAATCTAACATCACTAATCCTCGTGAGCCAATATTCGCAAAAGCAGTATCATTTCGCACATAAATATCATGTACTGTTGATTCGAAATTAAATTGCTTAATAAATATTGGTTTTATCGGGTCTACTGCCAAGGTATACACTTCTAGATGTGCGCGAGTAAAGTCACTTTTCCCTAATGCACAGACAAACAAATTGGCAGAAGTCGTATCTATGAAAATATTGTGCGACGTCGAAAACAACTCATCCGAATCATATACCACAGGAGCTTCTGCTGGTAGCTTTGACAAATCGGCAATTTGTAGCGTACTTATCCCATTTCCCTCATCACAAACCATATACAGATAATCATTATAATCGTGATAATCGCGATGAATAACCCCACCTCCCGTATAAGCTCCAGGTATCATTGTCACCTCTGTCGAATTTGCAGGGTCAGTCACATCAAAAATATGAGTTCCCGCAGTCGATCCAATAATCGCATACTCTCTACCATCTCTTGCATACCCCCAAATCTCGTTATAAGTATTATTATAGGCATTCGAACCTACCAGATTTCTATCTTCCCAATGAAACAACTGTTCCATATTCATAGGAGCATCTTGTGCCCACACATAAGTGACAGACAAACAGAGGCAACATAGTAAAGCTATTTTTTTCATGATATTTTATTAAATTATTATTATCAGTTTATGGTTGTGGTATTTTTATTTTTGGGCGTGCCCCATTTTTTGCCAATCAAGCTGTTAGGTTTTGCCAAGCTGACAGGTTTCGATTGGCAAAAAATGGGTCGGGCTATCCGCTTGTAGTTGCCTTGCAGAAAATATGTTCAGCTAATATGCTGGCAGTGTCTTCCTTCGTCAGCCCTGCCAGCATAAGCTTCACAATATTTCTGTACAGACGTTGCGAGCAACGTCTCTACGGCAAGCTACCGCTACTATCCCTCACGCATTGGGGTGGGTTCATGATTGGATGACGGAATGAAAAGTCTCCTCCTGAGAGGAGATTTAGAGGTGGGTTTAGGCGTTACGCGCATATTTTAACAAGTAGATTCTTTGACCCAAAGAGATAACACAAAAAAAGAACGAAAAATCGTCGCACTTCGCACAAAAAAATCCTCAATCCTTCAATCCCTCAATTAGCTCCCTAATCACCGTCGTCATTTTCGGTTCCGCCTCCATTGCTACCTCAATCACTTCTTCCAAAGTCAAAGGTCGTACAATCTCTGGCGGATAACCAAGATCAGTTGCTACCGAAACAGCAAAGACTTTCAAGCCACAATGAACCGCAGCAATCACCTCTGGCACCGTAGACATTCCTACAATTTCTCCACCCATTTGATTCAGGTGTACATATTCGGCCTTCGTTTCCAAATTAGGTCCTTGCAATCCTACATAAACACCTTTATGATAGGTAAAACCATGCTTTTCAGCAATCGTTGCTGCCTGTTCAATGAGTGCTAAGTTATAAGGCTCGCACATATCAGGAAAACGTGGACCAATACGTTCATCATTTCGTCCGCGTAGTGGGTTTTCGCTATGTAAATTGATATGATCTCGAATAAAGACAAGATCTCCTTTTCCAATATGTGTACAGGTACTTCCCGATGCATTAGAAATTAAGACTGTACTAATTCCTAAAAACTTCATCACATAGACAGGAAACACTACTTGCTTCATGCTATACCCTTCGTAATAGTGAAAACGTCCTTGCATCGCCACAATTGCCTTTCCACTCAAATAGCCAAAAATAAGCCGTCCTGTATGGCTCTCTACGGTAGAAACAGGAAAGTGCGGAATATCTTCGTAAGATATTTCCGCTTCTATTTCAATATCATTTACCAAGCCTCCAAGCCCTGTTCCTAGTATAATTCCATACTGCGGTTTAAAGTCTGTTTTCGACTGTACAAAAGCAATTGCTTCTTGTACTTTATCGTACATATTTTCCATCGTCATTAAGTCGTTTTTATTTTAACCTATAAAAATTACCCTCCTCTCATATCATAATACTCATCTGGGATATAATACTCAAATCCATCTTCTCCTAATAAATTCACCAACTTTGGAATAACAACCTCTGGATCATCAAAAGGACCAACTATATAAAAGGGCTTCCCATCTTTACCAAACTCAACTTCCATTTCAAAAAGCTCACTACGAGGGTCAAGAATATATCGGGTAAGATTAAAGTCTTTATCCTTCACCTTAAATCCTAGTTCGTCCGCATATTCAATTGCCCCATAAATAATATTTTGTAACAACATTGGATAAGCCTCTATTTCCCCTTGTTCATGTGGTCTATAAATTTCTTCTTTAAAATCAAGAAAATCCTCTTCTTCCATTCCAAACCTAAAAGCAGTTTGTTTTAAACCCAAACAAAAAATATCTACCAAATAGACACCTACAATGAGTTTACCACTTGGTTGTACGCGAGTAATTATAATGCTCGCAAGTCCTTCCTCCTCCCAAATTTCATTGATATAACACGTTCCAAAAGGAAGTTTATTCGCCTTCGTCTGAATGTATTTCTGAGGAGTCAGACGAACGATTTGTGGTTTCTTTTTTTTCTTCTTCTTTTTCTTTGCCATCGTTAATAATTTTTGTTACCAATGATAATAATAATGCCCCATCATCACCTTGAAAACTTACCTCAATTGGAAGACAATAGAGTGGCAATGCTTCTGTTTCTATCCACTCTTGATGTAATAAAAAACGCATTGCATCTTTCTCAGTCGTAATGATACATTTTTGTGGGC
>JAHDHP010000114.1 GCA_020631245.1 Bacteroidota bacterium
ATTCGCGCATTCACTAATTCACTCATTGGGTTTCGCGTGAGGGATAGAAACGGTAGCTTGATGAAACAGGAGCTTTTGTGAAGCTTCGACTAGCAGGGCTGACAGCGGAAGACACTGCTAGGCGGTAGCTGAACTAGCTACTGTGAAGCAACTACAAGTGAATAGCCCGACCCTATTTTTTCTCGTTTTTGTCTAAGTTCCTGCGAGGACGCAGGAACGGGCAAAAACGAGAAAAAATAGGGGCACGCCCAAAAAAAAATCGAACTTTTTCTGTAACAAAAGCCTTATATTAACGACTAAATTAGTGTAACTGTTTGTTATGATTCATTTTCACTTATTCATTAAATATAAAATAGCTCATGGCTAATGTACAGATGGAACCGGTGGTGCTGATAGACAAGAAGAAAAATAAAGAGGCGCATATCGTTATTCCAGTTAACAATTCATTTGAAGATTTATTAGAGGCTGCTCGACGTATTAATACGGGTTTGTTTCAGGGAGAATGGGAGCTTTCTTTTATGAATCCGAAGACAAAAAAACCTGAACCGATTGATAAAGACGCAGATATTGCTACTTATACGGATCAGGATATTCACACTTTTTATTGGAACTATAAGGCATCTACTTTCAAGAGTTCGTTTGAACGTCGGATGAAGAAGGTGCAAGAACAAATTGAACGAGAACAAAAACAACATGCTGAAGCGCGTGCCCGTCATCAGCAACAACGACAACAAGCTCCTAGAGAAAAACAGGTATTGGGATTGGTGTATGCAAATGTAGGTATTCGATTGGCTGCTTTTGCAATGGATATGATCATATTAACGGTTATCGGTTCCTTTTTTGGAGCGGATGGCTTTACCAATACCCTCCTATTTTTGTTTTACTTTAGTATTATGGAGAGTTCTTCTCGCCAAGCTTCTTTTGGGAAGCAGTTTTTTAAGTTGCGTGTAACAGATCATCGTGGTAATACGCTGGGTTTTGGTTCTGCCCTTTCTCGAAATATCATTAAGGGAATTGCTTCCTTATGGTTTATTGGTGGCGGATTTATAGCAGGACTTTTTATAATTGCTAATGCAATTGTATTGTTTAATACGAAGCATTTGTCGTTCCATGATCAGGCGACTAAGAGTATTGTTTTGGCAGAAGTGGATAAACGAACCCGCACATTGTAAGTCTTTAAACTAGACTGTTTAGAAAATTGAAAGAGAATTGGCGAAAGCTGGTTCTCTTTTTTTATTTTATTACCTGATATAAGATGGGCTTACTCGGACTCACATCCAACTCTAAACTAATGATTTGTAGATTTAAATAATAGGTGCCATCTGGCACTGTTGGTGGTACATAAATGAGTTCGGTGATGGTACAATCGGTACGAGGATGGTCATGCGGATAGTTCCAGAAAAACTTGTGTGATAATAAACGCCCTCCATCTTGCTCTCGATCTACGGAGGGTAAATCAATGAGCAGATGTTTAATGCCTTGTTCTACCAAATAGTTGGTCGCATCACAATATAAATAAGGGGGATTTTTACCTGAATAATTGCAGCTTTTCTTATCTTCATTATTAGGAAGTGTTCGAATAATAAGGGCTTCTGGGCATTTCCCTTCCAATTTCTCTTCTAAGTGCTCTCGCAAAATGAGTTGATCTCCTTCTCCATCGTCACAGGGTTCTATACTGATGACTTCGGCTAAGAAAAAGAACTGTTTCAAACATTGATTGATCGTGTACAACTCTTTGGCGATATGCCCTACACATTCGGTATGCGTGCCATTACCATGTGGATTAATTCGAATAGTTTTGAAGTTCACCAAACCTCCTTCCTGTATATCTCCTACAAAGTTACCCGCTCTAACGGGTTCTATTTGCAAAGGAGGAGCATAAAAACAATTAACCTGTTGATCATCAGCTTTCAAGGGAATGGAGATGTCAATTGGTTTTTCTAAATCTATTTGATAGCTCTCCCCATGATATTGTATATTGGTGATCATAGAATGTATATTTTACTGTGAAAAGGGTAAATTTGTAATAAATCACCCTAATGAAAGACTTACTACTTGAAGTAAGTACAATTTAAAGCAATTAAATTTAAACCGCAATGAAGCATTTTCATTTTCTCTTATTTTCTATTCTTTTCCTATTTATGATTAGCAGTTCCTTGACTGTTATAGGGCAAGATAAAAAGGCAAGTACCAAAAAGCCGATCAAGATTACTACTGATACTAAAAATGCAAATGGGCCAAAAGCACTGAATTTTCGTCCTCAGCAAGATAAAGTACTAAAACCTGGAGAAATTCCACTGGAAGATTTTTTCCGTAATGCCAAGAAGCGTGATTACCAAATCTCTCCTGATGGCACTTATTTTTCGTGGTTAGCCCCTTACAAAAGTCGGATGAATATTTATGTGCAAAAGATTGGTGATACAACTGCTCAACGTGTCACGAATGCTACTAAAGAAAATGTTCCTGGCTATTTTTGGGCCAATGATAATCGTTTACTCTATATCCAAGATGATGGAGGAAATGAAGATTATAAACTGTATGCGATTGACCGCAGTGGTGAGAACTTGCTCAATCTCACTCCTTTCGATAGTGTGACGACTCGTTTTATTGATGATTTGAAAGACTTTCCAAATGATATAATTGTTGGGCTGAACAAACGAAATCAGCAAATATTTGATCCTTATCGTATTAATATTAAAACGGGTGATATAGAAATGATAGCTGAGAACCCTGGTAATATTAGCGATTGGTATACCGATCATGATGGTGTGATACGGGCAGCTAAAACAACTGATGGAGTTAATAATACTTTACTGTATAGAGCTACTGATAAGGATGAATTTACACCAGTACTTACCATTAATTTCAAGGAATCACTCAATCCCTTATTTTTTACCTTCGACAATAAACATCTTTATGCCTCTTCGAATTTGGGACGCGATAAGAGTGCGATTGTGAAATATGATATTGCGACTGGCAAAGAGATGGAAATACTTTTTGAACATCCTGAAGTGGATGTAAGTAGTATGCGTTTTTCAAGGAAACGCAAGGTTTTAACGCATATCAATTATACAACTGACAAAAGAGGTCGTCATTATTTAGATAAGGAAATGGAGGACTTATATACCTCACTGGAAAAGCAACTAGAAGGTTATGAGGTTTCCATTAGCGACTATAATAAAGATGAAGATAAATTTTTGGTACGTACTTATAGTGATCGTTCTCGTGGAGCTTATTATTTCTATGATCTAAAGAAAAAAGACCTTCAAAAGTTGGCTGATGTGAGTCCGTGGATTGATGAATCGAAGATGGCGGAGATGAAACCTATTAAATATAAATCGCGTGATGGCTTAACCATTCATGGTTATCTTACTCTTCCTCCTAATAAAAAAGTAGCAAAGTATTTACCTGTGGTGATCAATCCACATGGAGGTCCTTGGGCAAGAGATAATTGGGGCTATAATCCTGAAGTACAGTTTTTAGCAAATCGTGGTTTTGCTGTTTTACAAATGAATTTTAGAGGTTCGACAGGTTTTGGACGAGATTTTTGGGAAGCCTCTTTCAAAGAATGGGGTGGTAAAATGCAAGATGATGTTACAGATGGGGTCAACTGGCTAATTGAACAAGGAATTGCTGATCCTAATCGGATTGCTATTTATGGAGCAAGTTATGGTGGTTTTGCTACTTTATCGGGTATTACCAAAACGCCTGATCTTTATACTTGTGCGATTGATTATGTTGGGGTTTCGAATATCTTCACCTTCTACGAAAGTTTCCCTCCATATTGGAAGCCTTATTTAGAGATGGTTTATGAAATGGTGGGAAATCCGAATGACCCTACTGATAGTTTGCTTTTACGCAAGGTATCACCTGTCTTCCATGTCGATAAAATCAAAGTGCCTTTATTAGTTGCACAGGGAGCAAATGATCCTAGAGTGAAAAAAGCCGAGTCTGACCAAATTGTTGAAGCTTTACGAAATAAAGGCGTAAATGTTCGATATATTGTTAAAGATGATGAAGGACATGGTTTCAGCAAAGAGGAAAACCGTTTTGAGTTTTATCGAGAAATGGAACGGTTTCTACGGCGTCATATGAGTGGGCCTAGGGGGTAATGGTTTGAATAATCGCAATATCCAAACCCAATCCATATAATATTTTGAGGAAAGTAGATAGTTGAATATCTACTTTCCCATTTTCAATTCGCGATATAAAAGAAGGTTTAACATCAATTCTGGCAGCTAATTCTTTTTGGCTTACCTTCGCTTTTTTTCTTTCTTCTTTAATCATTTCACACAAATAAAAAGCTTTTGCCTCCGCTTCGAAGACATCTCTTTCCTCTTTCCCCTTTTCACCATATTCAGCCCTTAGTAAGTCAGAAAAAGTATGCACCTCTTTTATTATTTTTTTGTATGCCATTTCTTATTTATTTTAGATTATTCTTCTTCGTCCTCGTCTAAACCATCAAAATATTCATTTCGTATTTTATTTGCTTTATCAATTTCTCGTTTATAATCTTTTGTTCCTTTTTTTGCGAAGCAATTTCCGATAACTACAATATTCCCTCCACTAATCAAGTCACCATCCTTAAAAAAGCAAAGTAATCTATACTCATTAGAACCTTCTTTTGCTCTAATTTCATATATACTACCACTATTACTCAGGAATTTCATAAACTTTGTAGGCACAACTACTTGATTTGAAACAATATGTAAAGAGTAGTTTATTTTACGTCTTGCTTTTTCAGATAACGAATTATAAAAATCAAGGAAATAGCTTTTATAAAAGATAATTTCTCTCACTAGGTTATTTTTTATAAAAATAACTCAACCATTACTTTTTTCCAAAAAAAATAACTAATAAGTTATTTATTCACAGTTTTCAAATCAATAGCTCCCACTACCTTCTTTAAAGAGTCAAAAGAGTGAAACTGCACTTTATTATGGTTCATCAAATGTTTTATACACGCCAATGTATGTGTGTAACTTAAATCATAATCATGAGCATTGACCACCCCAATAGTGATCGGTTTTACTCTTTTTCCTTCATATAGCTTTTCAAAGTTCCTATTAAAATCTTGTGGGAAAGGCGTATTATGTAAGCCTATAAAGTTTTGAATGCATGTAATTGGTGATGGATTATCAGGCATTTTTAAAAGAAAAGGTTCTCCAGGATCAATATCATGATCTTGCATTACCTTCACAGAATACTGATTATAAAAATAAGGGGCTTGAGAAAAAGAGAAGTCATATTCAAAGCCATTTTTGATTAATAAGTCCAAAATAGTTTGATTAAAAAACCACCATCCTGCCGCATAAATTCCATTATGATTAATCTGGTGCTTCGCAAACCAGTTTAGGTCTTTTGTAAACTGCTTACTTATATCACTAGCATTAGCATTATTACAATGAATCGCGTTATACTCCGCTAAAGATTCCTTTAGATAAAAGTGGCCATGATAACCAATCGTTGATAAAGAACTAAGTATATGTAAACGTTCTACAAACTGATCTTCACTAAAACCAAAATCTTCTAAACCGTTTTTTATATGTAAGCTAGTAGGAGGAATGACCGCACAAATGGGTTTTGCTCCTGTTAATTCATAATAGCTTTTACAAAATAAGGTGAGTTTAGAAAAGACCTCATCTTCATAAATTCTTTCTGTATGAAAAATATACGCTAATTGTAGATTGTACTTTAAAAGGCGATTCGATTTCTGCCCCAAATAATAAACTCTTTTCAATACATTTTTCATATCAAAAAACATCTTTAATTCCGATCAGAAAATCAAACTTACTGGTAGTCGTATCCATATTCAAATCAAAAATGGCTAGGGGTTCTGTTTGTGCAGCTTCTTTATCAAATCGAAAAAGCTTCCACAAACTATGATCAAAAGTACCTACTATTTGAATAACATCTATCGACTCCTTTTTTATCAATTGCTTAAAGACAATATCCAGCAAATGTGGTTTATTGATTTGAATACCACCAGTAATAAAAAAACGCAAATTAAGCATCCCTAATTTTCTGGTATTAATCCTCCCCCACAAAACATTATTATAACCATTATATACCTTTATTTTATCTCCATACTCCCCTTGTTTCAAATCTATCAATTCTCCTTCAATAGGAATAAAACGATTCTCCACATCCAATACTTCGTTTTTATTTTTAGATACTAAATAACGCCCCAACATAAGGGAAGAGAAAAATTTCACAGGGATATTCACCCTCCTCATCGTTATTTTTCTAAACCCCAATTTATTAAAAAAGATAGGACCTGAATACTTATTGGGATACCCAAATAAGAATAAACTACCTAACTCTTTTGACATTGCCTTTCCTTGGTTTATTAATTCGGTGAATAATCCCTTTTTTCGATGCTCTTTTGCCGTTGCACTCCAACAACTTTGATGCGCATACACTGTTTCGTTATTGTACAAAAACTCATGCCCTATAAATCCATTAACCGCCGCTATTTCTTCTCCCCAATAAGCAGCAAGAAAAAAACTTGTCTTATTGCGCGTATTCGTATTCAACAATATCTTATCCCGATCCCATTGTAATGAAAAGACCTCATTGATTAAGTTTATTATTTTCTCTCGAATAGACACCTCCTCTATATCCACCTTTTTAATCACATACTCCATACAAGTTTCAATTATTAAATTACATATATAATTACAACTACTTACACCAACATCAAGTCACTAATCACCCCATCCACCACAAACTTTCCTGCATCCGTCACCTTGATATGCTCCTCCTCCATCACGAGCTTTCCAACTTCCAAATAAGGCTTCACCGCCTCTGTCAAATTCCTTCGTACATTCTTTCCAAACACCTCCTCTACTCGTTGTAAGGAACAGCCCCACATCGTTCGTAGCGAGGTCATCAAATACTCATTAAATCGTTCCTCTTTCGATAATTCCTCTACTTCAGCAGGTAAATTACCCAAACCAATCTCCCGAATATACTGCGCATTATTGGCCACATTCCATTGTCGTGTTTGCCCATCAAAAGAATGAGCCGCAGGGCCTACCCCCAAATAAGGCACTCCTTTCCAATAACTACTATTGTGTTTCGACAAAAAACCAGGCTTTCCAAAATTGGAGATTTCATAATGTAAAAAACCTTCCGCCTTAGTCGCTTCAATCAATCGTTCAAATTGCTGGGCAGCTTGCTCCTCATCCACATTCGGCACACTCCCCTTCTGCACCATATACGCCAATGCCGTTTTAGGCTCCACTGTCAAGCAATAAGCAGAAACATGCGGCACTTCCAAATCAAATGTTTGTTGCAAATTAGCCTCCCACATTGCATGAGTGGTACTCGGACTCCCATAAATAAGGTCAATCGAAATATTCGAAATCCCTACCGCTTGCGCCTCCTGCACACATCGCAAAGCCTCCGACGAGTTATGCGCTCGATTCATCAATTCTAAATCGACATCATGAAAGGATTGAATACCAATACTCAAGCGATTAATCCCTACTGAAGCCAATTCTTTTAACTTGGTAGTCGTCAAATCATCAGGGTTTGCCTCTAAGGTAATTTCCACATCTGAAGTAATTTCATACTGTTCAACCAACCGATCCAGCAGTTTAGCTATCTCATTAACAGACAATAGAGAGGGAGTTCCACCGCCAAAATAAATCGTTTTGATACTTTTGTCAGCTAAATAGCCCTTTCTTAAGTCCATCTCCTGTAATAGAGCACTTATCAATTCGTTTTTATACTTTAGCGATGTCGAAAAGTGAAAATTACAATAATGACAAGCTTGTTTGCAAAAAGGGATATGAAGATAAATGCCAGACATAAATTATTTTTGAAGGATTCAGGAACCAGAGGTCAGGTTTCAGGAGTCAGACGTCCTATTTCTCGTCGCACATCGCACATCGCACAAACAAGGCACGCCTTGTCTCTACTACTTATTCTTTTTCCTCTTTTTTCTCTCGCTCAAACCCACACCCTCACCATCCTCCCCAAAGATACCACCGAAAAAGCACTATCAAAAATAGTCAACTATCCTAAGACCTTACCCAATGCCCAATTGTGTCAAGACACACTCCCTTACCTTCTCCAACAACTCCATCAAAAAACCTATCTCGAAGCCTCCTTCGATAGCATACAGGTAGATAGCTTGACAACCACCGTTTTCCTTCACTTAGGAAAACCCTACACCATCAATCAACTAAATATAAAAAACATATCTCCCAAGTTACTACAGCAAATTGGTTATAAAAATCGCTTTTTCGAAAAAGGAAACTTTTCCTTTACCGAACTTCGTCAACTACAAGAAAAGCTCCTCGACCACTACGAAAACAATGGCTATCCATTTGCCGAAACTCAACTCGATAGCATCTACATAAAAAACGGGCAAGTACAGGCACAATTACAAGTACAAAAAAACAAACTCGTCACCATCGACAGTCTCATCGCCGATGGAGAAGTACGAATCACCAACAAATACCTACAAAACTACCTCAGCATCTACCCCGAAAAGCCCTATAGTGAAGCCACTATGCAACAAATCACCAAACGCATCACCGAGCTTCCCTTCCTTTCACTCCGCAACAACCCCGTCGTTTCCTTTACCAAAAGTAGGGCACGCATTACCCTACCACTCAAAAAACGCAAAGCAAGCCGTTTCAACTTTCTAATTGGCGTCATACCCAACCCGTCCGCTACCATCGCTCCTACACCCACCCGTCGCTACCTCATTACAGGCGATGGAGAACTCTATTTACACAATGCACTAGGAGCGGGCGAACTCGTTGAACTCGAATTTAAAAGCTACCCAGGCAATGTCGTCGAACTCGACGCCCACCTCGAATATCCCTATTTACCATTACTCCCTTTTGGTGTCGATTTTCGCTTCGATTTATACATCAAAGCACCCGAATTTCGAGAAATAAACACCTATATTGGGCTACAATATATCATCAGTGGCAACAATTATTTCAAAGCCTATTGGGATCGTACCATCACTGATATATTAGAAATTGATACCACACAAGTCATCAATTCAGGGCAATTACCAGATGTACTAGATACACGCCGCTCCTTCTATGGCATGGAATACCACTGGGAAAAACTCAATTACCGTATCAATCCCCGTAAAGGCACTCAAATACACCTCAATACAGCACTAGGAACCCGTAAAATCGTCGAAAACAATGGATTACTTGCCATCGACGAAAACATCTACCAACGCAACGCTACCGATAGTAGTCGCCTACAATTCAAAGCCGAAGCACTCATCGCCCACTACTGGCCCATAGGCAAAAGCTCTACCATCAAAACAAGTATAGAATCAGGCTTTGTAAGTCAAAAAAAAATACTCAAAAACGAACTCTATCGCATCGGAGGCATCAAGCGACTACGCGGCTTCGACGACGAAACCATTATCACCCAATTTTACAACCTCGCTACTCTTGAATACCGCTTACTCTGGGGACCCAACTCCTATTTATTCGGTTTTACCGACACCAACTGGGCACCCAAAGGTCGCTTTTCAGATCAGAAAGCTACTTTTCAAATGGGATTTGGGGCAGGTTGTAGCTTCGAAACAAAAGCAGGCGTTTTCGCCATCAGTTACGCCCTCGGACGCGACTGGCAACTCAACAAAAATTTCCAACTTCGAAATGGCAAAGTACACTTTGGATACGTCAATTATTTTTAATTTGGGCGTGCCCCCATTTTTGCCCATGCAGATGCTCCCGCCAGCGTCCTCGCTGGTGGCACCTGCATGGGCAAAAATGGGGTCGAGCTATCCGCTTGTAGTTGCCTCACACCCACTCGTTCAGCATAGTCCTAGCAGTGTCTTCCTCCGTCAGCCCTGCTAGTCCTTGCTTCACAAAGTGGCTGTTTCCCCAAGCTACCGCTACTATCTCTCACGCAAGACAGCCTCTAAATCCTGAAGGGATTTTAGCACTAGCAAAGGACATCGTCCTATGAAAAAAAGAAACCATGACCAACATCAATCATATACCTACTCCTCCTCCCATATTTTTCACGCATTCGCTCGTACAGACAAGACATGCCTTCGTACAGACAAGGCATGCCTTGTCTCTACTCCTCCTCCTATTCCCCCTTTTATCCTTCGCCCAACGCCCTCAAAATCTGGACAAACACCGCTCCACCCAACATTTTCGGGTACACTATACCCTTGATGGAGAAAATCGACCAGCAGGCATACAAGCCAATACACAAGCAGCAGAACACTACGTCTTTATGGTGCAACACTATCTCGAAGAAGCCTATCAAAAACTAATCACTGAACGCAACTACAAAACGCCAATTACAGATGGAGAAGAAGGAGGGGGTAATGATCTTTATGACATATATATTCAAGGGATTCCGATAGGAGAAAACGGACAAACAAAAGCAGATCCTCCGAGTGATTATAATAGCTCACAAACAAGCACCTATATCGTCATCTCCAATCAACTACCACTCGAAGATATTTATGGCGGAAATGCCCTAGCCGCCACAGCTACACATGAGTTTTTTCACGCCATTCAAAACGCCTATTATTGCTCGGCATTAGCAGCTCATTCCTATGCTGCTATAAAAACGGCTAAATCTAGCTCCCTACGAGAAGGCACAGCAGTATGGGCAGAAACACTACTCTCACAAAAAGACCAACAAGCCAAGCGTTTTCCCAATAAAAACTACTATTCCTATCTCAATACCTCTCCAGGATTACTAACATATCCTGCCAAAGCCCTTCTAGTACATGAAGAAGCCCATGCCTCGCAATATGCTTATTCTACTGTATTTTTTTGGCTGTACTTAAGTGAGCAGTTTGGAGAAGACATTATCCAAAAAATATGGGAAGCAAATGCAGTAAATGACAAACAGCGCACTAGTATAGAAGAGGAAATGAACATATTAGATGAGCTACTTGCAGAAGCAGGTGGCTTACAAACTGTAATTGAAAATTTCTATATCGCACTTTACTTACTCCAAAAAGATGCAACTAGTTATATGAATTATCAAAAGCAATATCCAAAATGGATTTTAAAAGAACATCACTTTTATCAGCAATTCACACAAAAGAAAAGATACCTACCCGCCCTGTCACCCGAACATGCTCCTATTAGCACCAATTGGGATTGTCAACAAAAAGCATCTTCGAGACATTGTGAATTAGAAGCAATGGGTGGTTTAGGGATTCATCATATTAGCCCACCTGATACAGGAAAATACCTGCTAAAAGTAACACCTTTGCTTGGTACTCCAGCTCTCCAAACAAATGACTTAATAGCTCTTCTCCTGCAAGAAACAGCTAACAAAACAATCCAAACACAAAGGACAGCATTTGAAATTAGTTCAAACCAGCTCACCATCACTTTTGAGCATAACAATATGGAAACGCCCCTTACCTTATTCCTCTATCGACTTAGTTCACCCGAATTAGCTCAACTTGCAGGAAAAAACAGGATTCAATACCAAATTAGTTTGCAAAAATCCAATGAATATTGAGCGAATTTCGTATCATTCGTTTTTAATTGTTTTTTTGCATTTATACCGATCTAACACCTATGCAGCTTCTCCTTATTTTTTGTTTATGGATCATCACAAGTCTTTCTTCCGACCCAGTTAATACAACGGTAGAAGACACTATTTGGATGACCACCGATAGCACGCTCTATCATGTATTAGATGACTATCGAGATCCACAGGTCTTTGCGGTTTCCGATTCATGTGCAGAAGAAGGGGGGATTCTTTATGGCATTACAGATGTAAGCCCTATTCTCCCAGAAGCCGATGCGCCACAGATCATTTATATGCATGAAAAACGACCCAACACCTATGATGCGACTTTTTTATTTTACTTATTATTGGCAGCTCTTGCCCTCTTTGCCTATGCAAAATATTCTTATCAAAATCACATCAACAAAACTTGGCGTTCTTTTACCAATTTCAACCTAGCTACCCAATTTTATGAAGATACAATACATATGAAAAATCCTGTAGAACTTATTTTAAGTATCAATAGGGTTCTAATACTGAGTATTTTATGCTTTTTATTAGTCCGATATTTCTACCCCATGCCTCAATTTTCAGATATAATCTTATGGTTAATTATCTTTGGTATTATTAGTTTTTTATCTATTCTGCGAAATATTTTTCTACAGTTTTTATCTTTCGTTTTACCGCTCGGTGATCGCATTCACTTCTATCAATTCAATCTTGAATTAGCCATAAATATCTTTAGTCTTTTCCTTTTACCTTTGTTATTTATATTTGCTTTTTCACATCAATTTATAAAACCATTCATTTTAATTG
>JAHDHP010000115.1 GCA_020631245.1 Bacteroidota bacterium
CATCCCGTCACCCAATCATCCAGTCATCCCGTCACCCAATCATCCAGTCATCCCGTCACCCAATCATCATCCACTGGGCGTGCCCCCATTTTTTCTCGTTTTGCCCGTTTCTGCGTCCTCGCAGGAACTTCAGGTAAAACGAGAAAAAATGGGGTCGGGCTATTCACTTGTAGTTGCCTTGTAGAAAAAGTGTTCCGCTACGTCGCCTAGCAGTGTCTTCCTCCGTCAGCCCTGCTAGTCGAAGCGTCACTACTTTTCTACTTCGTCAAGCTACCGTTACTATCCCTCACGCAAAAGACGATTGAACGATTTACGATGCGACGTCCGACGGAGGCACCTCGCACAAAAAAAGGTTAATCGTCGGACGCAAATCGTTCAACCGTTTAATCGTTTATCATTTTTTCCCACAACAACGTTTATACTTCTTTCCTGATCCACAAGGACAAGGAGCATTTCGACCCACTTTGGGCACATTACGCACCACTTTAGAAGCTCTATGATCTAAAGGACTATTCAATACCTTAGATCTCATCTTATCGAGTATTTTTTTATTACGATCCGCTTCCTTTTTTAATCGCTCTAATTCTGATAGAAGTTCCTGTTCTCTTTTTTTAGGTTTTTGAAAAGGACCTATACCCCACGCATAACGTTCCTCCCATGCTTCTACTCTTTCCAGGTATGGTTTTTTCAAATCAGGATATAAATATTCTCCTGTTTTCAACTCATGTAAAGCAAGACCAATTTCTCTTGATGTAACCTTAAACATATCCCTCTGTCTTTCTTCTTCTAGTACCCAATAAGCAAAAAATTGTTCTATTACTGGAATAAACGCCTTATATTCCATATCAGATATGGCTCTAGTTATAAATTGTAGTTCTTTACATTTTTTATAACCCATCATCTCCTTTAAGACAGGAAAGTGTTTCTCAGAAGTATAATAAACAACATCACATAATTCTAATACTGCCCAAGCAGTTTTTGTATATCTATTATCGTGAACATCTATAATGGCATCCAACATTGCATCTAAAAATGCTTGAATAGCACGTTCACCATATGCTTTACAAAGCACACATACTAATACATTAGCTTGCTTACTCACGTAGTCATTAATAAATTCACCTCTCTTAAAGACATCTCTATTTAATTCATTAATCACAATAGAAATAAGTTCTTCTGAATGGTGTACTTCTGCAACGATTGCATAATAAATAAATACAGGATGTCCCTCTGTATATTCATTTAAATATTCCTCCTCATAAGGAGTATATGCATGCCGCAAAAAATAATTCACTTTATTGCGAATTTCCTCATCTGGCTCATGATTGTACAAAAAGCGAATGGCTTCGCGAGGCATAATATCAAATTCGCTATTTTCTATCGCTTGAAAAGCTTCTTCTTTAGTAGTAATTGACATATCCTTCTATTCTAATTTTTTCTTAAAATTCTTTGAGAGACTGTTTTGATTGTATTGATACTATATTTTTTAGTTTTTTACAAAATTTTCTCTCCTCAAAATAGATTTTATTAATCAAAGCTTTAACACTATACTACCCAACACACATAAATAATCAAAACTATTTATTACCTTTAGATAACTAAGAAGAAACAACTAACGAAAAAATAAGATGACACCTTGCCTAACTGGTCTATTGAGTATAGCCCTTCACTTAATATACCTCCATTTATTTCGTAATGCTTCTTAACAAATTAACCATGAAAAAACCAAAATTACACTATCTACTCCTTATTATTTGTGTAATACTTACAGGCACGATTTCTAATGCCTACGCACAAATAGTAAAAACGAAAAGACACCAAACAGTTATTAAAAACTTTGAAAATAAACCTGTTCTCCAAAAACAGGTAAAAATCAAAGTTAGCATCTTAAACAAAAGCAAAAAAGGAACTGTCCTCTATACCGAAACTCATACTGCTATTACCGATAGTAAAGGGACTATTATCCTAAATTTAGGGAGTGGAAAAGCCGTTGCAGGTAATTATGCTTCTATCAATTGGGATAGAGGCCCCTACTATATTCGAACAGAAACCGATATACTTGGTGGCACTAACTACCAACTCAAAGATACCCAATTGTTTACTGCCGCTCCTCGAAATATTCCTGGTAGCATCGGTACTCGTGGAGGGGGTCGTGGAGGTAGTAGAAGTGTGGGCGAAGTAGCCGATAATAAAGCTCCAACTCCGAAAGATGGGAAAGACGGAAAGGACGGTGTGGATGGGAAAGATGGAAAGGACGGTGTGGATGGGAAAGATGGAAAGGACGGTGTGGATGGGAAAGACGGAAAGGACGGTGTGGATGGGAAAGATGGTCAAAGTGCTTACCAAGTGTGGCTTGCACTCGGCAATACAGGCTCAGAAGCCGATTTTATTACTTCTCTAAAAGGAGAAGCAGCCACTTCTGCGGAATTACCACAAGGAAGAGCAGCAGGAGATCTCCTCGCCTTTGATGGCACCAATTGGGTCGCCAAACGTGCTGTTACTCAACAAGTAGGAGCCTCACAAGCAGTCAACAATATGCCTCCCTACTTAACGGTCAACTATATCATTGCCCTACAAGGTACTTTTCCCTCTAGAACCTCATCTGATCCTTTCCTCGGTCAAATTATTATGTTTGGAGGCAATTTCGCCCCTAGAGGTTGGGCATTTTGTAATGGGCAATTAATGTCTGTTAGTGAGTATTCTGCCTTATTTTCCCTTTTAGGAACCATATATGGAGGCGATGGCAGAACTACTTTTGCACTGCCCGATTTAAGAGGTAGAGTACCCATTCATGCTGGTAGTGGGCCAGGTTTAACACGTTATCATGAAGGGCGAAAAGGAGGTAGTGAAACCAACACGCTAACTCCCCAACAACTCCCTGCTCATAATCATGTTATTTCCTTTGAATAAGAGGCTGTTTTGAACGAAAATTTTTCTACAAAACTATTTTTATTACGCACTGCCAAACTCCCCTCCTCGGAGGGGTTGGGGGTGGGTTATTCCCTAAAAAAGCCTCTATTAGCTCGAACCTCTTATGTGGTTTAAACTTAGCATTTTGATGATGATAGAATGTCGAAAAACTTATGTCCATGTACTTCTGCTCCTATTTGCCAGTATTACCACAGTACAAGCACAAACAAATCCGAGCAACAATACTGCTTGGCCCTTCGATGTCATTGCCCTATCCAAAGCTACCTCGTTTCCTGAGAAACAAGCCCCCATCATCGTAGCTGTTATAGATGATGCATTCAGAACGAGTCACAAAACACTCAAGGATTTTATTTACGAACACCCTACCGAAATTCCCAACAACCAATACGACGATGATGGCAATGGCTACATTGACGATGTAAGTGGTTGGGACATATCTGATAATGACAAAGATGTTTCCGTTCCTGAAGGGCGGGAAAAAGTGTTTTTTCACGGCACTTATATTGCCAGTATTATTACCCAATCCGCTCAAGCACATTATGGCGAACAAGCCTCCCAATACATAAAGATCATGCCCATCAAAGTGCTTCCTGACCAAGCCACAAACACCTACCTCAAAGATGGCTACAAAGGCATTCGATATGCCATCGACAATGGAGCAGACATTATTTGTCTCGCTTGGTGTGGTGGAGATCTGACCAAAGAAAATATCGACTTGCTACAAGAAGCGCATCAAAAAGGAATTCTCGTTATCGGCTCCGTCGGAAACTTCAACCAAGAAAAAGTGTTGCCTCCCGCTAGTTTCCCCCAAGTATTAGCTGTTAGCGGTATCAACGAATTATTACAAAAAGAAAAACAAGCCAACTATGGAAAAGAAGTTGACATTGCTGCTCCTGCCTCTCAAATAAAAGGGGCACACCCTCAAAAAGACAATGCTTTTATCAAAGACAGTGGCACCTCTCCCGCCACAGCACTCCTAGCAGGCTGTGCCGCTATATTACTGAGCAAAAACAAACAAAATAGCCCTACTCAAATAAAAGAAGCTTTACAAAATACCTCGCAAACTTTCCCTAGTAACTATTCGGAGTATGGGGGCAAAATGGGGGCTGGAATGGTGCAACTTACTCCCGCAATCGACTACCTTTCTGCTCCTAATCAACGAAGCAAGTATTACTCCCCTCTCCGCCCCAAAGGCAGCATTTATTATGATAAAAATAGTTCTTCCCAAGAATGGGAGATAAAACCAGAAGGTACTTATCATGGCTTCACCATACGACCCTATATATCCAGCATCAAAAAAGCCCACAAATACCAACTACAAATAAGTGTAGCAGACACCCTTTGGAACGAATACCCCCTCTCCAAACTCCCTCCCCAGTTATATGTACCTGCTTCCAGTATCTCTATTCAACTAATTAATCGCCCCTTCAAAAAGAAAGAATATCTACGTTTGTATTATGAAGGCACTCCTATCGACTCTAGTAAATTATACTGTTCCGAAACCAAACACCTAAGTGCCGAAAAGGGAATTATTAACGATGGCAGTGGTAACCAAGCTTATGCCAATGATTGTTCTTGTAAATGGCTCATTAGCCTACCCGAAGGTAAGCGTATCCAATTTACTTTCGACCAGCTTGATACCCAAGCCAATACCGATTGGATTTATTTAGCAGATGGTAACACTATGCTTCCTGAAAATATTTTAGGGCAATTTAGTGGTCAGCAAATTCCGCCTGTGATTTATTCTAGCTCTAATGAGGTATTGATTTGGTTTGTAACGGATGCTTCTATTACAGGGCAGGGTTGGGAATTGCGATATGAGACGATTGACGATTGAACGTCCGACGATAAACGATGGAACGAATTAGAATTTGGACAAACTTGTACAGACGTCCATTTATAGCGTCTCACGATAAAACGTCAATATGGATATAAATTCAATCTTTTGAGATTCCTTTTAGATAAAAACCTTGGACAGTCATAAATCTTTTCGTTTCCACCTGAGACGCGATAAATCGACGTCTGTACAAGCCTCTCCTTAAAATAACGATCATCCTCGCACTTCGCACATTTCTCGCGTGAGGGATAGCAGTGGTAGCTTGGTGAAGCAGACAGCTTGTGAGGCTTCGCCTAGCAGGGCTGACAGCGGAAGACACTGCTAGGCGACCTAGCCGAACAGATGGCTGCAAGACAACTACAAACGAATAGCCCGACCTTTTCCTCCTCGCCTGTTCATGCGTGAACGCATGAACAGGCGAGGAGGAAAAGGGCACGCCCAACAATTTCAATAGTTTCTTCTCAACCTTTTACCTACCTTTGTAGTTATAACAACCTATGAAGTTTATAAATTTTCATTGATAACAAAGCCCTATGCGATCATCTCTAGTTTTATTTTGTCTCCTTTTAATTTATAGTACCCAAACAACCCAAGCGCAAGCTCCTACTCAAGCAATGGTAGCAGGCTGGATTAGCGATGATAAAGATGTGGCCATTCCCTTTGCTGCCGTTGAGCTATACGCAAGTGCCGATAGTTCAGTCGTTACAGGAGCCGCAACCGACGAAGGGGGAAAGTTTTCATTGGCTGCACCTGCAGGTAATTATTTCCTAAAAGTGTCCTTCTTGGCCTATGCGCCCAAAACCATTACTGATATTCAACTGACCGAAAATACCATGAAGTCATTGGGGCAGATCAGTATGGAAGCAGAAGGAATTTTATTGGATGATTTGGAAATTGTAGAGGAACGTTCACAGATGGAATTGCACGTAGATAAACGGGTTTTCAATGTCGGAAAGGACTTAGCCAATGTAGGTAGTAATGCCTCCGAATTATTGGATAACATTCCTTCGGTAAATGTGGATATAGAGGGAAATGTGAGCCTGCGAGGAAGTGAAAATGTACGCATCTTGGTCGATGGGAAACCTTCGGGACTGGTGGGACTGAGTAATACAGATGCCCTTCGAAATTTGCAAAGTAGCCTTATTGAAAAGGTGGAGGTTATCACCAATCCTTCTTCCAAATATGATGCAGAAGGAGAAGTAGGAATTATTAATTTGGTCTTGAAAAAAGAGAAAGGAAAAGGTGTCAATGGTTCGTTTACTGCGACAACAGGTTACCCACACAATCATGGATTAACTTATAATATCAACTACCGTAGAAAGAAAGTTAATCTCTTTTCTAATTTCGGTTTTAACTATCGAGAAGGACCTGGAGGAGGTAGTACCTATCTAGAATATTTATTTAATGATGAACTAGTAAAATATCGTTCGGAACGTGAACATGTGCGAGGTGGACTCTCTAATAGTATTCAGTTTGGAGCCGATTATTTTTTGAATGATAAAAACACGATTACCATATCTGGTTTGTACAAGTACTCCAATGGAAATAATAATGCATCAGTGACTTATCGCGATTTTGATGCGAATGATGTACTTTTAAATACAACAGTTCGTACTGATGAAGAAGCAGAACCGAGTCACAATGCAGAAGGGGCCTTAAATTACACAAAAACCTTTGCTCAAAAAGGTCGTAAATGGTCATTTGATGCTAAGTATAATTTACGAGATGATACCGAAACAACCGAGTATCTAGAGCAAAGTACTGATCCTACCATAGCAGATGTTATTCAAAAATCAGACAATACAGAAGACGAGCAAAATTGGCTGTTTCAAACGGATTATATTCACCCTTTTTCGAAAGATAGCAAGATGGAAATGGGGCTAAAAGCTACTTTCCGAGCCATTCAAAATGACTTTACCGTAGAACAAATCTTCGACGATCAATTCGAGATTCTTCCCGAATTTGACGATAAGCTCTTGTACAATGAAAATATCTATGCCGCCTATTTCATGGCTGCTAATAAAACAGGGAGATTTTCGTATCAAGGAGGTTTGAGAGCAGAATATTCGGATATTCGAACCGAGTTGATCGAAAGTGGTGAAAGCAATCCGCGCGAATATCTCAACTTTTTTCCGAGTGTACATTTAGCCTATGAATTTGCCAATCAAAATACCTTTCAGGTGAGTTATAGTCGTCGTATTAGCCGTCCTCGCTTCTGGTATTTACTCCCATTTATTACCTTTAGCGACCGTCGTAATCGCTTTGGTGGAAACCCAAACCTCAACCCTGAATATACCGATTCTTATGAAGCAGGTTACCTCAGAAACTTCGAAAAAGGTACGTTCTTAGCAAGTGCTTATTACCGTCATAGTACCGGAGTAATTGCTCGTGTAACCGTCGTCAATGACGAAGGAAATACCGATCTAAAACCAATTAATTTAGCTACTAAAGATGCTTATGGAGCAGAGAGCAATATTACGGTCAACCTAAGCGATTGGTGGCGATTAACCACTAGTTTCAATTTCTACTATTTCGAAACGGCAGGTATTTTTGAAGGAACCGACTATGGTACATCGGGTACTACTTGGAATGCTAATATGAATCATAAATTCAAACTCCCTGGTAAAGTTGATCTTCAGACTTCTTTTGATTATCGTGCTCCAGAAAATACGATTCAAGGAAAGGTTTTATCCATGTTTACTTGGAACGCAGGAATTTCAAAAGAGCTGTTGAAAGACAAAGCTACCCTTACTTTTAGTGCCAAAGACATTCTAAATACACGTAAACGTCGGATGCTTACCGATACACCTGATCTGTATTCTGAACTCGAATTTCAATGGCGTTCTCGTCAGTTTTTATTATCATTTAATTATCGCTTGAATCAGAAGAAAAAGATGGGAGGACGAGGAGGGTATTAACGATGTGCGTCCGACGATTGAACGATTTACGTCCGACGATAACGAATTCTGTTGGGGCAATGCCTTCTGCTTGCCCTTTCAAAAATAAAATCATTCAAATTTTGAAAAAAAAAATCACCCCATCCTCGAACGCAAACCGTTCAACCGTCGGACGTCAATCGTTCAATCGTCGATCGAATCCTGCATCCAAAGCCTCCCCGAAGCTCTCCACGCCACCCAAAACGGAGCCACTCAATTAGAACTTTGCAGCCGTCTTGACCTCGATGGCTTGACCCCACCTGATACACTAATAAAAGAAATAATAGACCAAGTTGATATACCTATAAAAGTGATGATCCGTCCTAGAGGAGGGAATTTTGTTTACACATCCGCCGAACTACAAACAATGGAGAAAAGTATAGTGCGGGTAAAGACATTGGGCGTACATGGAATTGTATTAGGCATTTTACAAACCAATGAAAAGGAATTAGATATTGCCGCTATCAAACAACTCACCCAAGTAGCCGCTCCCCTACCTGTCACCGTCCACAAAGCCATTGATTGTTGTGATGATCCACTACGCGAAATGATTCTGCTCAAAGAAATAGGAGTACATGGTATCCTTACTTCAGGCAAAGCCGCTACTGCCCTCCAAGGCTGCGAGTTACTCAAACAAATGGTACGCTTGGCAGGCAATGCAATGCAGGTGATTGCCGCAGGAAAAATCACTCCTAACAACCTAGAAGAGCTTCATCAAATTATTCAGGCACCCGCTTATCATGGGCGAAAAATCGTGTAATTCTCATTACAAATCAACCCATCGCCATTGCACACTAACTACCTATCTATCAAACACTTATCTAACTAAAAATCACTTACTTAACTCAATACTATCACCGATTTTTCAAACCAAACTGCTTTTTTTGTAATTCCCATTCTATCATAGCTAGTTTATTTTTATAAAAACTTTAAACAAAAAAATCGCGCTATGAAAAATGTAATGGCATTAATTATCCTATTTAGTTGTACTATTTTCTCTTCTTTTGCCCAAGAATGGGAAGTAGATTATTCTCAATTTAATAAAGCATTTGGGAAGGTTTATCCCATGTCGGGTGGTAGTTTTATAACAACCAACGATTCCTTAGTGATGAAATTAGACCCTATCGGGCAAATTGAATGGACACAAAATATGCACTTTGGAGATAGCTTAGTCCTCAATGATGTTATCTACGATATGGCTTCTAATTCTATTTGGTTGTTAAAGTCTAAGCATAAAAACTTGTATCTTTTTCAGTTGGATATAAAGGGAGAATTGGTAGATTATACTTGGATTACTGACTTTGGAGGATGTCAGTCTCCTCATAATTGCGCTACCTTTACCAAAACGAATGATGGTTTTTTAATTCAACTTATTGATAATGCTGGATGGTATGACAATTTTGACAATTCCAGTGAATCCAATCAATGTTATGGAGATATGCTTGTAAAATTAGATGATACCAAAGCTATAGAATGGGTTAGTCTAGGTATACCTCAAAGTATTACTCAATTTGTCAATAACTCAGAATTTGTTGATAGCTCCCAAGTAAAACAACTATATGATTCCGAATCCCTATTTGGTTCTAATGCCGATGATCCTGATGTTTACCAGTTTTTAAGTTCCAATTCAGGAAACACTACGGTTACTCCTTACCTTGATAATACTTGGATACTAAGTGGCACAGACTGTACCTTAACAGCAGGCAAGATACGTCAATACTTTGTAAGTCGTGTTGACTATGCGGGCAATGTATTATGGGAGTACGTTTATCTCAACACCGAATTCCCTTATGTTCCTAGTTTGCAATTCAGCCGTATTCCTATCACCACTACTTCAGATGGAAACATAATACTGTATTACTATGGTGAAGATACAAGCAATGACAATAATAAATACATATTACACCTTACCAAAATCAATGCTCAAGGCGAAATAATTCGAGAAGACACCTACCCTGTTGGAAGTGACCGTCTTATAGATTTTATTACTGATCCAAAAGGAGATATATATCTTCTTTTCAATTCTCACCCAATCGTTTTTCAAGATAAATATTATGTCGAGTATCCTGAAACAACTTTCAATATCCACAAAATAAGTAATACAGGTGAGTTTTTATGGGAAAAAACCTTTGAGCAAGAACATATTGCTAAACAATTATGGTATACCGAAAACGGGCTTTATGTTTCTGGGGCTAGTTTAGTGGATGCCCCTAAAGACATTTTGGATATCCAGCCATTTTTATTGTATATAGATAACGATGAAATAAACAGTCCGCTTACTACCTCTCTCCTACAATTCAGAGGAAAGTCTATTAATAAATATATAAAACTAGACTGGCAAACAGCTTCCGAATTCAACCTTGCTTATTTCGAAATTGAAAAAAGTACAGACGGAATAAACTTCCTTGCTTTAGGAGAACGTATTTACAGTGATGAAAATCACCAAAAAGGAGCAAGCTACACCCTTAGAGATGATGATGTTTCTCCGCTACATTCCTACTATTATTACCGCCTCAAAAGTGTCGATCACGATGGAAACTTCCAGCAGCACCAAACGATTGTAGTACAAATAGAATCTATAAAAACAGTGCGCTTTCTCCCTACCAACAACCACACCATTGACTATCAGCTCCATAGCTTCGTGGAACAAGTCCCCTACACGATTAAAATGTATGATATAATGGGGAGACTCATCACAGAACAGCCCATAGATGGATCAAGAGGCACCATTCAACTTCCCAACAATTCTTATTCAATAGTGATCTATGAAATAATTAGCTCCACTGAAATAATAGGACAAGGGAAAGTATTTATGCAATAATTTATTTCTTTGGGGCGTGCCCTGTATAAAAAAATGATTGGATGAATGGATGACTGAATGATTGAATAGGCGTTACGCTATATCCAGTCATTCAATCATCCAATCATTCAGTCATCTATTTTACCAACACCTTCACTGTCTTCTTCACCTCTCCCTGATTCACATTGACGATATACATACCAACAGCCTCTTTCGACATGTTAATATTTTCGGTATAAGATCCATTTGCTACATTCACCTGCTTGCGAATTACTTGGCGACCAGCAATGTCCGTAATCAATAGTTCTGCCATACCATCTTGTAAACCTTCTGCCGTCACTTGGAAGATACCCTCACTTGGATTAGGGAATACCTCAACAACACTTACCAGGCTCTGATTCACTGTGTTACCAGCTTCTCCAGATTTGGCAACAGCAGCAACTTTAGGTTCACAACAAGCTTCCCAAGTAATCGTTTTCTTAGTACGGAACCCTGTTGGGATTATTACCACTTGTTCTTTCCCATCTCGAATAATACGTGTAGTCATTTTCTGACCAACCTCATTCATTTTTACATATTTCACCATATCGCAACCCGTTCCAATCGACTCTTGATCTGCTTGGATAACGATATCGCCTAATTCAATACCAGCTTGTTCAGCCGTACCACCAGCAATTACTTCTTTTACTATCGCTCCACTCGCATTTTCTAAACGCTCTAAACGCAAACCTATATAAGGCAGCTTTTCAATGCTCACTACCTTTTCACAGTAGTCCGTACAGGTGTTATCAGTAGACAAATCCGCGGAGTTAAATTCCATCACTACAATCTCCTGATCAGTGCTATATCTACCACTTAGGTCAATTTTAGCATCTGGATTTTCGGCAAGATAAGCAGCTACATCAAAGTCCAGTACCTGATCTCCGCGTAGCATAATACTTTTTTGCTCCTCTCCATCTACATTGAGAATGCTCAAATTAGAAGAACGGAGCTGCACATTTTGCTGTGCTTGTGCTTGTATTGCCCATCCCAAAGAAAGGGCTACAGCTAAGGTCAAAAGGGGTCTATTAATCAATCTCATTCTTTCGATTTAATAAAATTAAGGAATTGGAATATTAGCAAACGACACAGTTCATTCATTACCATTAATTGGTGATCAATTAATAGCACATGACATCATTTATTACAAATGGGCACACCAATGACTCATTGGGAATGACCAATCATATCTATTATTTTTTCATCTTTATTATGGGTAGTATTTTCTCAATAGTTGTGTAGCAGCATATAATTATCGAAAATCAAGCCACGATAACTAAAAAAATGTTAAAAGGGTAATAACATAAGGCACTTTAGAAAGCTTGACTACCAATGGAAGACAAGACACTTTAGCTACTTGTTACACGCATCATTATCTAGGCTCACACGCGGGCAATAATAAGCTATAATAATGGTAAATGCAATATTATTTCTGCCTTCTATTTACATATTTTTCACCACTATAAATGCCAATTTTGATAACATTGTAAACCATAAAAACTCCTTAACTTTCTTTAACTTAAATTGAAG
>JAHDHP010000116.1 GCA_020631245.1 Bacteroidota bacterium
TAGAATCAGTTAATGAATAACAGATTAAAAGTACTTTCGTCGCACGGTTATCGCGTGAGGGATAGCAGTGGTAGCTTGGCGAAACAGACACTTTGTGAAGCAAGGACTAGC
Source organism: Bacteroidota bacterium (assembly GCA_020631245.1). Taxonomy (GTDB): domain Bacteria; phylum Bacteroidota; class Bacteroidia; order Chitinophagales; family UBA2359; genus JAHDHP01. Next base: position 112 of record JAHDHP010000116.1, read on the forward strand.
AGGGCTGACGGAGGAAGACACTGCTAGGAGTATGCTGAACAAGGGTATGTGAGACAACTACAAACGAATAGCCCGACCTGAAACAGGGATTGGGGGAATGTGGGATTGTGTTAGCGTTACGCGTTGCTTTTATGAATCCCATCATTCCCCAATCCCTGTGGAAGGACACGCCCAGATAATGATGACTGGTTGACTGGGTGATTGGATGATCGGGTGATTGGGTGAAAAATACAACTCAATCCCTCAGTCCCACAATCCTTCAATCCCTCCATCTATTGAAGCTCAAAAACCGCTCGACAAACTAAATCACTTTGTGGTAATACCTCTACACTTATAGTCTCTTTTTTCACGCCTCCAATCTCCCAATATTTAAATACATACCCCTCATTAGGAATAGCAGTAAGTTGAATAGGTGTTTCCGTAAAATAATAGCCTTTCCACGGAAATTTGTTTATATGTAAGGTATTGACTTTTATAGTCCCTCCATTCGACACATTACTCTCTAATTGGATAGGCACATCCCAACCACAATTAAAAACTTCATCAAAATGTAGGCGTAGAAAATCGGCTCGTTTCTCGGTAAATCCTAGTATTGATTGCTCAATAAAATAGTCTTTCCAAGCTCCATAGGTTTTTTTCCATCTCAATGTATGGTAAGGCATTTCGGTATCTAAATAATCACGTAATTCGTATAATTCTCGGCGAATATGATCTGGCTGAAAAACGGTGTTTAGTAAGTCGGCTGCTCGATTGATAAATTGTTGTTCGATCAGGGGATCATCTAGTAGGAGTTGTAACACTTTGTATTGATAATAGTCGTCACTTAGAATTTCGGCTAGTGTATTCGTGTCGGGATTGGCATTAAAACCCAAACTTATATCCCCATCTACTAAGAAATATCGCCATTTTGGTTGTGTGCTATCGCCTTGCCAAAACTTCACATTACTGTCTCTGCGCCAATCCCGATTAGCGGTATACAGATTGACGATAAAATAATCTAAGCAACTGTATAAATCGATCTGCTCTAATAAGCTTTTATGTAGTCGTTCATTTTCTTGCCAATCCTCATTAAACAGCAAATGCCGTAGTTCATTATAAGTCGTCGTAGAGCCTGCTATTTCAATATCACCTGCGCCTCCTAGCATATTAATCTGATCGCGATTGAGGTCATAATGAGCAGCAACAGTATATTCATTTATTTTCTCGCGCATATTGTGAATGCCCCAGTATTCACCATTGATATATACCACACAAGGTTCATATCCTTGCGTGTCTAAGTTAGTGGGTTCTCGTAATAATTTATGTAAAAAGCCATCTCTTAGGTGGTCATCATTACATCCTTGTCCTGCATTTCGCAAGATCAATTGTTTAAAACTTTTTCGATGGTGTTCACTAAAAAAAGGATATTTCAAACGTCCTTTTCCGTACTTACTACGCGCAATTACGCGCAAACTTTTCATCTCTTGACTTCGCGATCCTCCACCATGAATTTTGATTCCTACTAGTTGATTTACTTGCACTTGTCCATTGCGATCAAGATAGGTAAACTGTGTAGGAACTTCCCAATCTTCCCAATAATTCGCTCCGTAATGTGGATGAAGCGAATCTGCTTTATTTCCTGTGACATAAATACCAAATTCTTCATCCCATAATTTTTCTGGATTGGTGACTAAAGAAACAATAGGCAGTTGATGTTGTCTTCCTATGATGTAGGTGGCATCATAGGTGGGTCCTGCTAGATAATTCGAGCGAAAGGCTTTTGCCCGAATAACCATTGTTTTACTTACTACTATGGAACGCTCATAGATGGGTGATTGGGCAGTAGGCATACTCCCATCGGTCGTATATCGAATTGTTGCCCCCTCCTTTTTAGTGGATAATCGCAGGACTTCTGCTCCTGCATAAAAGCCTGGTTTTAGGGAACTAAAAATGGTATCTGCATAGGTAGGATAAGGAGTGGCACTGGTATTGGAGGTTCCAGGTGTTGCTTGTTCAAATCGCTGTGGAGCTTGCTTTTGTCCATCTGGAAAACGCCCTTGTGAATGATCTAGTTGATTGGGTTTTAAGACTAAGTAATCTTCTAATTTACGTCGATTATTCAATAGGTAAATGGTATCTCCTTCCTTCAATTTAAAATCGGTATGTAATTGTGGAAGGACTAGATCGTACCAATCAGGAAAACTTGCTTTCGTCTGTTGTGTGGCTTTTTTCTGTGCTACTGATAAAAAAGGACGCGCACTAAAATCAGAAGAACCAGGATCGGAATTAAATACTTGGATGGCGAGGGTATTGCTTCCTTCTTTCAATAAATCAGTGGGAATGATAAAGTGTTGAGGCGGTTTTACTCCTCGATAAATTTCTGCTTCTACAAAACTGTAAGGAGCCTCTCTTGGCTCAATCGGATTATTTGCTAAACCAATATTAGAACGCACTACTTCTTCTCCATTTAACCAAGCAACAAAGGCATCATCATAGTCTAAATGTAATGCTAATTGGGCAACATTTCCTTTATTAGCTATTTGAAATTCTTTTCGCAAGCACAATGAATAACGTACATTTACTTCCGTATTATCGTCTCCATCTCCATAACCAAAACCACTTTTGCCTTCTTGCCAAGCTTCATCGTTAAAATCTTTTTCCATCCATTTGGTAGATAGCTGTGCGGTCGCTATGCGATACTTCCAGATATCTGGCTCTTGGATAAGCATTTCCCAATGATCAAACAATAAGGTCTTGTTTTTTCCAGAGGCATATACTAATACATATCCTTTTGCGGGAATCATTAGTTCTGGGAATCGCCAATTTCGCAACCGATCTCTTCGATCTGCGAGACTATAATTTTTTAAGTTAATAGCTTCAGTACCTGCATTATACAACTCTATCCAATCTTCATAGTCTTCCTCTTCATCCATAATTATAGTGGCATTCCGATAGCACACCTCGTTTATAACGATTTGCGCGCTACTCTCCGCTGAAAGAAAGAGGAGAAAGCAAAACAGGCAAGTATAAAAGGAATATGTAGAAGGGATTAGCATAATGAATTAGTGATAAAATCTATGCCATTTTTATATGGTATTAACAATTTGATAAGCTTTTAAAAATTTATGACTTTATCCATATACTTATTTTAATTCGCAGATCAAAAAATAGCATTCGCAGACAAGTTTTTTTATCTACTTATTTTTTTGCTTATTTCGTAGCCATGAACAACAATATAAAAGCTTTTATTGAAGCCGCCAAAAATATAAAAACAGTAGGAACAGTCACATTTAGTTCGAAGTTTCTAGTAGACAAAATGATCGAGGCTGTTGATTTTAAAAATGCGACATTCATTGTCGAATTAGGAGCTGGTAACGGCTGTATTACCAAAGGCATTCTCGAAAAAATGCGCCCTGATGCGAAACTACTCTCTTTTGAAATCAACGAAGAGTTTTGCAATATCATTCGCGAATTTGGTGATGATCGCTTGATTTTGGTCAATGAATCTGCAGCGCATCTAGAACAATGGCTTGATAAGTTGGGTGTTGATCAAGTGGATGCCGTTGTTTGTGCCTTGCCACTTGTATGGCTTCCCGAAGATCTTAACGAACAAGTATTACAGATGATAAAAAAACGACTCAAAAAAGGAGGTGTTTTTACGCAGTTATCTTATAAGAGTAATACCAAAAACAAATTTACTCATCTGTTTGAAGATATCGATACTCGTTTTACACTCTTCAATCTTCCGCCAGCATTTGTGTTTGTGAGCGAACAAAAGTAAATAAGATATAAGCCCCCTTTATCCCCTTTCTAAAACTACAAATATATTTAGTTCATTTTTCTTCGAGTCCATTTAAATGAAAATTACTCACTCGACTTTTTTGGACACCTAATAACCCATAAAGATGACGACATGTTATATTTTAACATGTCGTTTCTTTTTTCATCAACCAAATCAATGGACCATCTCCATTCAAACGATATTCCTGATAGATTTCAAAGCCCTTATGTTCATAAATGGCTAAGTTTGTTTGTAAATTTGTGTGGAAGATACTAAAGATTAAGTGATTATTCCTGCGACTTTCGATGAATATCGACCTTTTCCTTGCCCACATTTTCGAAATACTCAACGAAAAATGTATCTTAACAGACTAAAAAAATAATCTACGCCCTTTCTTTACCCTATTCACCCCCAAGTCCCTATTAATTAACCATGCAAGTTGCCATTATTGGCGCAGGACCAGCAGGAGCTGCTGCCGCCTACGAACTCAAAAAACAAGGAAAAGAAGTCATCGTCTTTGAAAAAGAAGCCACCTTGGGAGGACGCACTCACACCTATCGGAGTGATTCCATCCAATATGATACTGGCGCGGGATTTTTCACCAACTTCTACCCTACCCTCCAAAACTATATCAGTACATTAGGTCTAGATCGTAATGTCATCCCCTTAGAAAGAAGTGTCCAACTAGTAGCAGCTCAACAAACTGCGACCTATCGCTTTGGTTCCATCAGTTCCTTTTGGCGACTCCCCTTTTTAAACGTCTTTGACAAACTAAAAATGATGAGTCATACAGCTGGTCTTAGCATCAACCGCCAGCAATACGACCTTGCCGACATCGACAAACTCGCCCAATTCGACGAATACTCCATTGCCGATTATAGTCGCAAATTCATGAATGAGAAAATATATCAATACTGCATTCGTCCAGGGATCGAACCCTTTTGGTATTTCTCTTGTGAAAATGTGTCTTCAGCAATGGTCACCGCCTTACAATCACGCGCTGCCGATGCCAAATTCTTTACCTTTTCCAATGGGATGGATGTCATTTGTCAAAGCCTCCTCAAAGACATTCAAGTCTTCTACAAAGCACCTATTGAAGACATCGAAATTACCCCACAGCAAAAAGTAGCCATCACACTCGAACAATACAATCAACGCCTCCTATTCGATGCTGTTGTACTTGCCTGTCCTGCCAAAGCCACTTGGCGCATCGTACAATTCCTACCACCTCGACATGTTACCGACTTCCAACGCCAATTCATTCGAGAACAACAATATGTTTCTAATATCCACGCTACCTATATGGTCAGTAGTGAGGAAGTCAAAAAGCTTCCTGCTTATCTTTATCCTTGTGGCGACCACGCCCCTGAAATGGGAGCTATCGTACTCCACCGCAAAAAACACCCCCAATCCGCACACATTCCCGACGGTAAAGAACTCGTCAGCATCTACCTAAGCCACCTCGGCAGCCAAGCCATTTTATACCTCTCAGAAGACATGAGTTATCAAAAGATATGGCAATTAGCCCGTCAATTCTGTCCCGATCTACCCGCCATTGCCGCCCCCATCCACATCACCAAACGCCCTGATGCCATCCCCCTTCACAAAGTAGGTCGCTTCGTCAAAGCCGCTGCCTTCCAAGAAGTACAACGTGCCCCCATCGTATTTGCAGGCGATTATTTAGGAATTGCTACGGTAGAAGGAGCGATGCGGACAGGAATAAGAGCGGCGGAAATATTGAGATAGAAGGTGCGAGATGCGAAACATTTAGATTGCTTAAACATCTTTCATTTATTTTTTGGGCGTGCCCCCATTTTTCTTTTTCGCCCGTTCATGCGTAGACGCATGAACTACAGGCGAAAAAAGAAAAATGGAGTCGGGCTATCCACTTGTAGTTGCCTTGCAGAAAAGGTGTTCCGCTATACGTCTAGTAGTGTCTTCCTCCGTCAGCCCTACTAGTCGAAGCGTCACTACCTTTCTGCTACGTCAAGCTACCGTTTCTATCCCTCACGTAAAACCATGATTGCATGACGGGATGATTGGATAGGCGTTACGCCCCCAATCTCATTTAAGTGGACTGTCTTCAAGTCTCCTCCTCGGAGGAGATTTATCAATCGCTCCATACCAAGAACATTGATTTTGGCAACCTGCTTTTTGACACCGAATAAACCCATCATAAATTTAGAAAAGCCATTACTCAGTCACTACAAATGGTGACCATTCTGGGAAACGTTCAAAACTACGTAAAATGTCATATACTTCGTGAATAGGTGCATCAATCGTTTGAGTCGTTTGTACTTCGATAACTTTCTTTTGAGCAAAACTTGAAAATGTTACTAATACTAAAGCAATTACGAAAAAAGTGATCATTAAATTTGTCATGATTGTAAGTTTAAATGTTAAATAATTAATGTTCACCCTTATATCGAATGAGATGACAGGAATTGGACAAGGAAGGAAGAAAAAAATTGAAAATTATTTCACAAATTCCATAACTAACTAATTATCAAACACTTGCAAGGTGCTTTTTTTATTTGATTCTTCTAAAAAAAACTGACTTTCGCAGAGCTATGATTTCTTTTACCCGCTATCTATGAAGCGAAATGATCTTACCTGCTTCATTCATCGTAATGACAAATTTTATTTTCCAGCTTTTTTCACCAGTGTTCTCTATTATAATTTCTCGCTCTTCGTTTTCCTGCAATAATGCAATAGGTACCTAAGATTTCAACAAATTGTCTTTTTCAATAGGTAGCCCTAATTCCCCTCTTCGGAGGGGCGAGGGGTGGGTTAAAATAATCATGTCGCCCATTCAGGGCTTTTTTTGATTGGTATTAATACCAATCTACAATCATGTCGTCCCTTCGGGACTGTATGGTTTTTATTTTTTGTACATTTGAATTACTATTAATTACCAACACAACGAATTTAATCATGATGAAAAAACTCCTACTTCCCCTCCTATTCCTAGCGGCTTGTAGTTCCGCTCCCACTGGGCCCAATGCTATTGAATTATCGAATAAGGCTGCTCCCATTAGTAAGAAGGTTCCGATGAGTATTCGTTCCGCTTTTTTTGGCTTGGATGATGCTTTGCCCGCAACCTCGCGGGCCATTTGGAGTGAGGCTCCTGGGAAGGATGGAATGCCAGTGGTGTTTTCGGCAGAGATAGACCCAACTACCTTGCAGGAAAGTGATTTTGTAGTGCGTACCAAAAGTGGTAAGGAATTGGTACCAGGGAAGGTGACCCTTCGCCCTGCCAATGAGGCTTTTGAGTTGCGGACGGTTTTGTTGATGGGTGACTTGGGAGATGCGAAGACAGATCCGCCGATTGAGGTGGAGGTGGTGGATGATTTGCGGACGCGAACGGGGGAGCAGTTTAAGGGATATAAGAAACCTGTGACACCTTTGGCGGCAGGGCCGTTTATTGCTTATGCCGAGCATTTTAAATTGGGGGCTGATTATCCGCATAAGGCGAGTGGTAGGGGTTGTGATTGCCCGAAGGAGGAGACGAAAGCGGTGGTGCGCTTGGTGTGGGCGGGAGGTATCACTAGTTCTGATGGGAAAGATATTGGTGATAGGGAGGCTAGTAAGATGAAGGTAAAGGTACAACTGGATAATGGGGAGGTGCAGGTGGTGAAGCCTTTCCGTTTGGCGGATTTGAATGATGCGGATAATAATTTGGATTTGTGTTTGAATGTGGCGGGCAAGCCGCTGGAGGTGGCTGTGGGTGAGAAGTTGTTTCAAGATCCTAATGGTGATTTGAATCCGTATGCGAAGGCGATGGTAGTGGGGCGTTGGGACGATTGAGGAACCACAGAGGACACGGAGATAAAAAAGAACACAGAGGAATTGGGGATTGCGGGATTGTGTGAGCGTTACGCACCTTTTTTATTAAGCCTGCAATTCGCCAATTTCTATGGAAGGGCACGCCCAGAAATAAAAAAAAAGTGCATTGCTCAAACCTGTCAGATTTGAGGTAGTCGTTAGCTTTGATGATGGTGCTTATTCAAAATCTGACAGGTTGTAGGCCTTAATTCAATGACATTGGGGGCACGCCCAGAAATAAAAAAAATCCCCAAATAGCCGAAGCCATCTGGGGATCAATAAGATAAAGTAGATTGGAAATTAAAAAGTATTACTCCTTAATGACCTTTCCACTTAATTGCTCATGCCCATTATTAAGGAGCACGATGTACACTCCAGCCGGTAAATGACCAATGGACAAGCTGTGTGTTTGTGTTCCCAGTGTTGCTTGTACGGTTTTCTCGATGACCGCTTGCCCAATTAAATCGTATAACTGTATTTGTATCATATCTGTCTGACCGCTTTCGAAGTGAATGATCACTTGATCGTTGGCGGGTACAGGACTTACGCGTATCCAATCGAAGGAGGCTTGTTCTCCTCGTTGAATGGCAATGACATCACTGATTTCAGTGGTGGTTCCGTCGAAATCAGTTTGGCTTAGGTAGTAGTAGCTGATTCCGCCTGTGGCCTCTTTGTCTAAGAAACTATAGGTGGTCAGGTTGATGGTGTTGCCTTGTCCGTCTACTTGGGTGATAGGTTCGAAGTTGATCCCGTCTGTTGATTTGTAGATGGTGAAGAAGGCATTGTCGGTTTCGGTGGCAGTTGTCCATGTGAGTTCGTTGCCTGCACTCGTGGCTTCCCCTGTAAATTCGAGTAGGTCTACCACTAGTTTAGAACAGGGGATCAAGTCGTTATTACTGACAGATTGGGCACAACCATTGGCGTCTGATACGAAAATATCAAAACCATCGCCTTCGTTGATGCGTACTGATTGTACTTCGCCTTCTGTGAAAATGCCATTGAAGACACCGCTTACCACATAAGGGGCGGCTCCGCCCGAAATTTGGACGACTAAATCATAGGTTCCTGTCACTCCGTTTTGGCAAATTTGCTCAGTAACAATGTTGTATGGTAGGCTACAGGCTGCGTCTTCAACAAGTCCTGCACCAATCGTAAGATTGACATCTCCTGGGAATACGGCGAAGGTATTGGTAACTCCATTTGATGGGTTGGCATCACTATCTGTAAATTCATTGTTGCCCATATCTTGGGAGGTAAAGGAATAACCTGTAGGTAGGTCGAATGCTACATAGTAATTTCCTGGAGGAATATCACTGAATAAGAATTGCCCGTTGGAGTCGGTAAATAAGACACCGATTAGGATACCTGTATTATCGTACAAACTCACTTCTACACCAGCAATAGCTGGTTCGTTTGGATCTTTGATTCCATCTCCATCTTGGTCAATCCATACATATTGTCCAACGGTTGCTGTTTGGCTAGTACCGTTACATAGATCGTAAGCTTCTTGACAGGCTGCTCCCCAAATTTGGCAACAACTTGTATTATTGCTTTGTACGATTTGCACGCAATGTTGGTCTAAACCACTAGGTGTAATACATTGATGACAGCCCATTGCTTCGTTGACAATGGCTTGTTCTGTTACTATACAAGAGCCATTGCTATTGCGAACTCTTATACTGTAAATACCTGCTGGAAGGAAGCCAAAGTTGCTGGTATTTTGCCAAGTAACTCCTCCATCAATACTGTATTGATAGCTTCCTAAACCACCTGTTGCACTAATGCTAATTGTTCCTCCATTGTTATCACAATTGGTAGCTGTTGCGACTACTGCGGTAATAATAGGTGCCGTAGGTCCTACGAATACGGCAGTGGTGAGACTGGTTGTACATCCTCCTCCAATATTGCGTACTGCTACATAGTAGGTACCTGATGCAAGCCCTGTAAAGGTCGCTGATGTTTGCCAATTCGATCCGCCATCAATGGTATATTCAAAACCGCTTCCACCACTCGTGATGATGGTAATTTGTCCATCGCTGGCACTACAATCACTGGCTGCACTTACTTGGATATCTGCTACGGTAGGACCACCTGGTGCTGCTAGTACTACTGTTTCCCAGAAAGAAACACAAGTACCGTCTGCATTGCGGATAGCTAGTGGGTAGTTTCCTCCTGCTAAGCCTGTAAACACGTTGGAAGATTGCCAAGTATTTCCATTATCAATACTGTATTGATAAGTTCCACTACCACCTATACCACTCACTGTAATCGTTCCATTATTGACACCACAGGTACTAGGATTGGCAATATTTACATCGTTGATTTGTGGGCTAGTGCCACCTGTCAATGATCGGGTCATACCACCCGTTACACAGGTACCATCGCTATTGCGAATGAAGAGAGTGTATGTACCTGCTGTGAGGTTGTTGAATACTCCACTTGCTTGCCAAGTAGCTCCTCCATCAATACTGTATTCGTAGCTTCCCGTTCCACCCCCTGCACTTATGATGATGCTTCCATTTGTATTATCACAACTTGGATTTTGGAGAGCCACATCGCTAATTTGCAAGAAAGAAGCAGTCAATTGTATTTGATCTCCTAGCACCATACAGCTACCATCTGCATTCCGTACTGCAATGGTGTAATTGCCCGCGTTTAAGCCAGTAAAGGTGTTGGATGTTTGCCAAGTCGTTCCTCCATCAATACTATACTGATAGCTTCCACTACCACTAGCAGCAGAAATGACGATCATCCCATCTTGTGCATTACATCGTGGATTGGTGGTACTGATATTGGTGATACCAGGTGGCGGTGTTGTATTAAGGGTAACAGAACCATCTACATGTGTACAAGTTCCATCACTATTTCGAACAGCAATGGTATAAGTACCTATTGGAAGTCCTGTAAAGTTGTTTGTACTAAACCAAGTCGTTCCACCATCAATACTGTATTGATAAGATCCTGTACCACCTGTAGCGGTGATAGAGATGGTGCCATCGGTAACTCCACAAGTAGGAGAACTAGAACTGATACTAGGTACGGTGATGCCACAGACATTACTACAATCTTCACAAGCATTGACGGCAATGGTAATAGGATCAAATGACTGGAAGCAAGGTGCTTCTCCTGCATAAGGATCGCTTACAGTATAGGTATAAGAACCTGCTACAAATGGAATGTTTGCTGCGACACAACCATCTTGTGGTTGTACAATGGCTGGCGCACTAATAGTTAAATTGCAAGTACCTAAATTGATTAATGCTGGTATTTCTCCACAAGCGGCGGTGCTTGGATTATTCAATTGATAGCTGGCAGGATCAGGATATACTTTGAGTGTATAGGTAGGTCCTGTGAAACTTACATCTGCATTTACAGCACAAGTAATGGTAGGAATATATTCTATCACTTGCAATTCACAAGTAGCAATGATTGGCTCTAGTGGATTTAGGTTCCAGGTAACGACTACATTGTTGATATTATCAATACCTAGTTCTGTTTCACTTGGTAAATCAGGTAAGGCACTTCCACAAACTCTATCAATGATCGGTGCTGCGGTTGCTTCTGTAGGACAACCTTTACAGTTTTCACAAGGAGCAACAGCCATTGTCACTGGGTCTATATTTTGTACACATGGACTACTAGCAGCATAAGGCACTGTAACCGTGTAAGTATAAGAACCTGGTGAAGTTGGGTCTTCTTCCGCCTCACAACCATCAACAGGAGCAACTATCACTGGATCACTAATGATTAGATCACAAGCTCCAATATTGACTAAACTAGGGGTTTCACCACAACCGACATTTCCAGAGCTTTGAAGTTCATAGCTACTAGCTGCTGGATAAAGAGTTAAGGTGTGACTTGGACCTGTAAATTGGATGGTTGGATCAGAAATACAAGTAATAGTAGGCACATATTCTACTGTAACAGGCTCACAGCCTACTATTACTTGTTCTGTTGGATCAGGAGACCAGTTTACCACTGCGTTTGTAATATGATCAATGCCAAGTGCATTATCACTTGGTAAGCTTGGAATTGCATTTCCACAAAGTACCTCAGTAGTGGGATCGGCAGTTGCTGTTGTTGGACAATTTTCGACACATACTTCACATCCTGCTACTGGAATAACGATAGGTGCTATTGTATAATCACAAGGTGTATAAGGTGCATGTGGATCGAGGACATTGAAGGTATAAGAACCAGCTACAGGAGGCGTACCATCGACAGTACAACCATCCACTGGATCAACAATAATTGGATCGCTAATGAGTAAATCACAAGTTCCTACATTTACTAGGTTAGGTATCTGCCCACAAGCAGCAGGATTTACATCACTTAGGCTATAACTATCTACATCTGGGT
>JAHDHP010000117.1 GCA_020631245.1 Bacteroidota bacterium
TAAAGGAGATGGAAAAATGGTTGGCTCCGAGTTTGAATTATGATCGAGATTAATTGTTGGGCGTGCCCTTTTTTGCCAATCGAAACCTGTCAGGTTGAAGCTTGGTAGTACTAGAAAGGTTTGGCAATTACAACAAACCTAACAGGTTGATTGGCAAAAAAGGTCGAAATGGTCAACTCTCGTTTACTTATTTAAATAGATGCGTGACGCTAACTCAACAACACAATCCCACAACAACACAACAACTGTCTCGCGTTATACCTTTGCAAAAGCGATGCATTTGATAAAAACACATATATAATATAACCTAAAAGGCAATCAGCCTAGCCGCTGAAACTTGTCGTGAAAACCACCAGCGAAGAAGCTGGTAGTAGCTCCGTCGGACGTTTAGTCGTAAATCGTTCAATCGTCTTTCGCGTGAGGGATTGTAGTGGTAGCTTGCCGAAGTAGAAAGGTAGTGAGGCTTGGACTAGCAGGGCTGACAGCGGAAGACACTGCTAGGACATATAGCCGAACACCTTGTCTACGAGGCAACTACAAACGGAAAGCCCGACCAAGCCGCAGTGCTGCCATTCGCCCGTTCATGTGTGCACCACCAGCCAAGAGGCTGGCGCATGAACGGGCGGGTGGTAGTATTGCGGCTTGGGCACGCCCAGTTATTGATGATTGGGTGATTGGATGACGGGATGAATGGAGGGTTAAAATCAAGACAGTCTTTAATCGTAATTTTGATCGATGAATAGCTCTAGTTTATTACTTGAGGTATAGTAGGGGAGATTTTTTTCCGTGTTTTCGGTGTCGGAAAAAGGAGATAGATAGAAGAAGATAGATAGAACGAGAATGATGTAAAAAGGGTACACGGTAATGCTGGGGAATTTGACTTTTTCGATGAGGTAATGGAGGAATGGAAAGGTAATGATTACGAAACCGTATATGATGAGTTTTTCAATACCAATGGCAGAGGCTTGTCCTAGTCCGTCGATGAGTTCTTGGAGGTCATAATTAGCCCATTCAATTCCTAATGGGACTAAATTTTTGGCGAAGTAGTCGGCTAGGATGAAGTAACCAACGGCTAAAAAAATAGTTATCATTCGATAGACGCCTGTAGCAACAGGTGGTAAAAGTAGGTAGAGTAGGATGAAGGGGAGGAAACATAATGCTGCTAATTTGCCCATAAACAGGGCATCATAACAAGCTCCAATAAGTTCGTATTTGTCTACTTGAATCTCGGTTGCTGAGATGAATAAATATTCGTAGATACGCGTAAATAGTAGTAGGACAAAAAAACAGATATTGAGTAAGGAGAACTTTTCAATTCCTTCCCATAATCGATTGTATAAGTAAGAATAATCAGGCTTATTAATTGGACTTGTGCTTACTAGTCCTTTTTTTGCCATTTCATTTTTTTGAACGTATAAGGCCAATCCTTTGGTTCTTTTTTCTAACCAATTTGCTTCGGTGGTAGAGGATGGAGGGATTGAAGTCTTGAGGGATTGAGGAGAGACTAGTGTGTCTTGGTCTGTCCTTGTATTGTCATCTGATAAGGTAGAAACTAGGTGTGTTTCGTCTGTATAGGTATTATTAGGTAAATCAGGTGGTGGAGGTGGCGTATTTTGTTGACCAAAGTACATAAAGATGCCTTTGGTTTTTGCCCATAACTTGATCGGTAAGTAATAAAATGGCTCGAATAAAGCTGTTAGTAGTAGCTTGACAGTGCCTTGATTACTTTTGTAATTACCTAGTATCTGATCTTCGAATAAAATGGCTGTAGAGCTAAATAAACAGAAGATGAGATAAACGGTACAAAGCAGATAACAAGCTCCAATAAAGCTGATATTGACGAGTAATAATTGTACAAATAAATAGATGGCTCCGATTATTAGGAAGAGTGGTAATAGGAGTTTGTGAAATAACCAAAAAGGATAGTTTAAAAAGCCTAGAAGCCCATATTTGGGATTTAGGAACATGCCTTTGTGGCGGTTTATTCCTCCTAATTCTGCCTGAACATCTTGCTGGCGTTGTTGGATAAACGAAGCGAGACGATTGGGTGCTTTGAACCAACAGACGGGCGTTTGTAGATGTTTTATTTTATAGGTTTTGTGTTTGGCGGCATATTGGTATAATCGTGCTAAAAGGTCATTGTTTTGCCCCAGACTAGTTGGGTGATAACCTCCTACTTTAATACTGATTTCACGGTCGAATAAGATAAATAAACCTGGCTGTGAGAAAGCCCCTGTCTTTTTGAAAAAAGGCATTCGAGTCATGAGTAAGGAACGCATGTATTCAATAATCTGGCTTCGCTCTAGGAAGGTGACTTCGTCATTGTCGGTATCAGATAATACAGAACTATTGTATATAGGGCGTAGGCTACAGATGGCAGCAGCGGGCACGGGTCCAATATCGAGCCATACTTTTACCATTTTTTGTAAGGCATCTTTTGATAAATAAGATTGAGTATCAATATTTACAAAAAGTGGAAAATGGGCGGCATTGATTCCTGCGTTGAGTGCATCGGCTACTCCTCCATATTGTTTGTCAATGAGGGTTAGATTTTTAAAGAACTCATTAGAGGATTTATAAACCCCATTTATGGTATGTGTGGCTAGGTTTTGTGGAAAACTAAAGTGTACTTTTTGAAGTTCAAAGGCTTTGATCATCCATTCTAGACTATCGTCAGTACTTCCATCATTGACAATGATAATTTCAATATTAGGATATTGTAGTTCAAAGAGTGAACTAATAGTCGGGACCATATTGTGCCCACCTGTATTGTGTACAGGTACAATGAGTGATACGCCAGGCACTATAGCATTGGCAAGTATGCCATTATTCGTGGGTATTTCTTCTTTTTGTAACACCTTTCTTGTGGCACGTATGGCTAGGTAGGTGAGTAGTAAGAAAATACCAACAAATAGAATGGGTACTAAAATGGCACTATGTTCTATAATTGTTTGCAATGTGGCTATTCGTTTGTCTGTGTTGTCTAGTTAGGAGCAATTTGGTATTGCGCTCTATTAATAATGCCAAGCAAACGTTCATCTGCTTGTTTTTTGATATTTATCAGGCTATTCCTGCCTTTATTTCCCAAAGCAATTAGGGTTTTGGCTGATTGATAGCTGATGTCGTAATTTTTATTGAGTAATGACTGTTCTAAAAAAGGAATATCCTCTTCGGTAGCAATATTACTCATGGCTTGTACAATTTGTTGCTTGATTATATCTTCTTGTTCTTGTTGATATAACTCTTTGAGTGTGGGTACGGCAATATCATTGCGTAATTTACCCAGTGTTTCTACAGCAGTACGACGAATATCAATATCTTCATGATGTAATAAGCGCAATACATCTGGAATAGAACTGTTTTGTTTAAACTCAGCGATCATACGTAAGCCAAATTGGCTTTGCCAATTTTTATTAGTGTCTATTAGGTTTCCAAAGTCAGGTAGAGCCTGGCTCTTACTTCTTTGTTTTAGGAAGCGCATGATATGTAGTTGCTCCCAATCAGTGAGCGGTTGTTGAAGCTCATTGACAAAAGCTAGTGTATGTGCATCGGAAGGAGTGAGTTCAATCATTGCAATACGTGCTTGAGAACGCAAGCCTGCTTGTGGATGATTCATCAGTGCTTGTATTTCGGGCAATGCATCGCTGTATTCCATTTGTGTTAACTCATCAATCGCTTTGATTTGTAACTCAATATTTGTGCCTCTTAATTTTTTGAGGGAGTCATCTTCTAGGTCTAAGAGTAAATAAATAGCTTTAAATAACTCTGTATTATGTGGTTGTTCTTGCTTGATTTTGACTAATTCCTCTATACACATTTTGCGGTTTCCAGCTCGTAAAAAGAAACCAGAAGGAAATATTTGTAGTAATGCATCTTGAGTAAGATGAATTTCTGAACCACTTCTAAAAGGAGCTAAAATATCTTCTGTAGCCTGTTTGGGGTGATTGTAGGATAAGGCTATTTTTTGCAATAAAGATTGTGTGCGTTGTCTTTTACTAGAAGATTGATCTGTTTTTTTATCAGGAAAAAAGATACGTTTCCCCCATACAAATAACCAAATTCCTATAAGACTAAGGACAGTTGTTAGAATAATAAATTGACAAATTTCGAATAGGGATCTATAATTAGGAGGAATCTTTTTAGGGTTATTAATTTTTGTTCCGTTGGTTTGGTTATTAGGAATAAGAATTGGGAAGTCTGCTTTCTCAGTTGCTTGTTCTTTGTTTGGAGTATCAGTTACAGAGGCACTAGCTACCATGAGTGAGTCATAGTTGGTAGTGTCAATAGGTATTTCACTTTCACTATTTATGTCTTCTCCTATCAGGTTTTCTGTAGAATCTGAAGCTACTAGAAGAGAATCGGTTTCTTCTATTAAAGTTGGATCATCTTCTATTACTGGTTGATTGTTTTCAACAATTTCTGTCTTAGGTGATAAGGTCGCTTCATTGTCATTGACGACTATATTCTCAACTGGATTGAGTTGTTGTTCATTATATTCAGGTCTGTTAATTTGTTCTTGATGAACCTCCCCAACTATGATAGGAGAACCCGTGGGAACAAATGCTTTTTGAGCATCGATATTGTTCCATTGAAATAGTTGATTGATGGTAACTCCATACCTTCCTGCTATTGCATATAGTGTTTCGCCAGCTTGCATTTGGTGGTAAATGAAATTGGGGTTTCCATTGTTATACAATACTGGTGCAGGGCGAGGAGGAGCAGGTGGCGGTGGTGGAGTGAGTCGTCTTGGTGTTTGAACGATACGTGGTGTCTTTGGTTGTATAGGCGGTGGTGGAGGTGTTTGTTTAGGCGGTGGAGGTGGGGTAGCCTGTTTGACTGGTTTACTAGCTACTGGTATTTCTTTTTGCCTACCAAGTGCTTTAGCTATATCAGGACGGTTATATAGTTCCTTGATATAGTTCATGTCTGGCTGAAAACTAAACCCTCTAATTATCTTTTGGTCTGGACGAAGATTTACTGTTAGGTAAAGGTCATTCCAAAGGATAAGGTCTGTAATATCTTCATCGAACTTTTCGGAAATGTCCAATAGGCTTTCTCCTCTCTTTACTCGATGGTAAATAGGTACTTCCTTTACTGGGGCGAATACTCTTTTACCTACGACTTTGCTGATATCTTTCAGTTCGGTAACATGGCCAATAATAATGATCTGCCCTGACTTGAAACCCTTGTTTTTTTGTTTGGTATTCCATCTTTTTAGAAAGATTTTACTAACCTTATATTTTTTACTAATGCTTTCAAGCGTTTCACCTGATTTAATGGTGTGGTATTTGGGAACCACATCGAAATTAGCAGGAACAGACGCGGCCATGTTAACAAAACTAAATAGTATTGTAAGCAAAAAATGGGTGAGTAATATGTGTACGCGTTGTCGCATTATTAAATTTAATTAATCGCATTTAGTTGATTAAGGACATTGTCTCTTCTTTTTTGTAAAAACTCTCTAAGACCTGGAGTAGGATAAGCATTAAAGTTTTTATCGTAAATAGTTTCTTTAATGTTTGTTTCAAACTCTTCATTCGTATACATCTTATTTGGATCTTCATGTGCAGCATCCTTTATTAGTTTATATAAGCGATCTATTGTCCAATAGATTTCTCCATCACTAAATGAGTTTGCTATTCGTTTCATGATCATCTTATATTCATCTTTGTATATAGGACTTACACTCAACATATTATGCGAAAGAGGACTTTTACCTACTTCATCTGTTTGGTAAATGTCATAACTATAAATATCCTCCAAATCTTTTCCTTCTTCATACCAAGCACCAAAAGCATAGTTGCCATCATAAGAAATCCATTCGAAACGATTGTTGTCAGGATTATTATAGAGGTAATAATTATGTTGAAATTCCATATTGTAGGAATCCATATTCAATAAGAAATTATTGAGTGCCCAAGCCTTCATACAGCTTTGTGTATTGAGTACTGGATCAAGCTGTGTTTTGTATAATAATGAAGTGAGGTCGGGACCATGAATGGTATTAATTAGGTTAACTAAATCACGCCAATCATCTTCCTTTTTATGATTTGACTTCTCATAATGTTCTTTATAAGCAGCATCTTCTCGACCCAATTTAGTTAGATAAGCACTCGGTTCTCCTTTGTAAAGATTACCTTTGCCACTTCCGAAATTATAAACTAAGTACTCTTTGTTTATATCTTCAGTTAAGAGGTACAATCCCCAATATTCATTATTGATATATACCTTTGCATAAGAAGCACGAGGTGCATGAGCACCAAACTTCTTTAGGTAATCCAAGTATAGCTTTTCGCGCATCATCGTAGGGTCACGAAAACTATTATTGAGGTTAAAAGTCGTTACACCATCATAATCTTGGCATTTTACAAACTTATCCAACTTGATTTTAAAAGACTTTTTCTTCCCTTGTTGATACAAATAAGAAGAAGCACCTTTAAAGCGGAGACCAGCCGAATAAAACGGCATTCCATCAATCGTGACGGTGGCAGCTTGTATATATAGTTTCTTGTTGGTAGCATCCGAAACTTTTTTGTAGTAAGTGAGTGAATCCCAATATACTTGCTGGTCGAGTCGAATGCGAATAATATGAACAATTGCATCATCAAATAAAATATCACCCGCCTTTCGTTGCGCGGATAATTCAGATGGAATACTCATTACAAGAAAAAGGAAACCAACTACAAATTTCAACAAATAATTACACTGCATCATTGATATATTTAACGTAAGCAGAATTTGGGCTACTGTAAGAAGTTACTGCTATCTTTCTGGTATATAGTAGTATCTGTAAGCTTCCTAATACAACAAGGAAAATGTTTATAGATACCAGTTATTGAACCATTATTTAAGGGATTAATGATAAGTGTTTGAGGTCTAGGGCAATTAATAAAAGGGTTTAAAATTTATATTGAATATGTGTGCCAAAATTCCATCTTAATAAATTCGTTTCTTCACTACTTGTTGCAGAAGGATGTCTGGCTAAGTTGCCTTTCAATTGAACCATTAATTGATTTGTAAATGGATGCTGAAGGGTCAAACTAACACGTTGAGATTTTGTAAATAAAAGATCGTTTGCTGTATCTAAAATATTATCTGGAGATGCGCCAATACCTCCTTCTAATTGTACAAATTGATCAAAAGAACTAAAAGGTACTCGTACATATCCTCTTAATGCTGTATTCGTATCGCCCGCAAAAAGAATCGCTAACCATCCACGAAGACCAACAAAAACTCTTGAATTAATTCCTTTTTCAGCAGAAACAGTATAGTAGGTATAATTAGTACGTGTAAAGTTTAGATATCGTAATCCAAATGAACCTTGAAGATCTAATGCTGGAAAACGATGAAATAACTCTCCACCAATTCTAAATTGTGGAAAAGCTTTTTTACTTCCCACCCCAAAATTGACCAGAGCATATGTGTTTTCCTTAATGCGAGGAAGTACATCTATTTCAAATAAGCCTCCATTAGCTTCATTTCGTAAGGCGTAGCTTACACGAGCCCTTAGTGCCAATCGCTCCCATTTTTTAAAACCTTCAGTCGTAAGGAAGTGCTCTGTAATGTTACTCAAATTAAAGAGGTTCATCGAATAGGCAACCGAAACGTAATTAAAATACTCTATGGTAGTAAGTTCTTTATGTAGTAGTTTGCCATCTTCATGTTTAGGGTTTACATGTAAAAGTGTTGACAAAGTAGTAACAGCTTCTTCTGACCGTTCCAATTGAAGTAAGGCATGAGCCTTTTGCATCAAAAGGTCTTGGTTGTTATTTTGAAACTTTAAACCATTTGCACATTGGTCAAGTACGGCTTCATACTTTTCTTCACTCATTTCAATATCAGCACCTAAAATATATGCATCAATCATTTTGGGATTACGACTTTGAAGCTCAGCCAACTCTTGACGTGCATGTGCAAACATATCATCCTTAAAATAACTTTGAGCTAAAAAAAGCCGAGCCATATCATTATCTGGAACTTTATTCAAGGCTACATAGCACAAAGCACGGGCTTTCTTATGGCTCATACGCTTAGAAAGCTTCTTGGCAGATTGTAAAAGCTGGTCAGCATTCAATAAGTCAAAGTCTTTCTGTTGTGCATGTACTACAGAAACACTGTATAGAAAAAAAGCCACTACCAGCACTAAGATATTTTTCATTTTCAACGTATACTTTAAGTTGTAAGGAACAATAAAAAAGAAGTCAAAATGGGGCTGTTACTTTTTTAAATAAATACCTTACTCAGAAGATAGAAGAGTTTTGTAATGGCTAACTGTTAAGCAATGGGTAAATAACTTCAATAAGTTATTTCTTATCCATTACTAGATATTACAGATAAAGGTTTGCTGAAAGGGTTCGGGTAAGTGTTATTATTTTGGGTTCTGAGATAGATTAATACTGAAAATAGGTATTGTAAAATTATTAAATTTAATCCAAAAACTTACATTAATATGACAATTTTTAAGCCATTTTCTATTTTCAAAAAAAAATAGAAATTAAAAAGGACTTAAATAGGTCGATAGAAATAAAAGTATGATAGATGATTTATGGTTTGTAATACTTTAGATATGATGAAAAGTATTATCTGTTAGTTTTGTTAATTCAAAAAATGTTTCAAGCTTGCTGCTATTTAAGCAAAAAGTATGCAATACTGATCATTTTATAGACAGTTTGATGACATGGGAGTGTTTAGATTTTATAAGTTGAGGCAAAAATGGGAGATGATAACTCCTATAGAAAAGAAATACTTCGCGTCTAAATACTTCTATATCAGTAGGCTATATAGGAAAAGCAATTGGTGTTATAAAGGGAGGGAATTAGAATTAAAAAAGGAAACAAAAATAAAAAGTGTATAAGTAATGAATATGATGAAAGTTCGAATTTTTAGACTATTATTCCTCTTTACCTGCTGTTTTTTTAGCATTCTAAGTACCATCTATGCACAAGAGAAGCCAATAAAGAAACTATCTAAATGGACATGGAGTATTGAAGGAGGATATAATGCGGCACAATTTCGTCCTTTCAACCCACTGCCAGATACCATTTCCCATAATGCTCGTCGAAAAACAGGAATATCAGTAGGACTCGGACTAAACTATCAATTTACAGACATTTTTAGCCTCGAATTTGGAGCTTTTTATGCAGGAAAAGGAACCAGTTATGGCTTCCCAAATGGTGACAATGTTATTTTTGCAGAAAACGAAAGACCCATCTTATTTCAGCTCGATTATATCGAGATGCCCTTACTTGCCAAATTACGATTACCACAAAGAAACTTTTATATAACAGGATTTACAGGTATTGTTCCCGCCTATTTAGTGTCTAGTAAACTCATACTACCTCAAGTAGACTATAACAAGCGATCTATCGAATACAAAGTAATAACTTGGGATGAAACCTATCATTTTGATCTAGGACTGACAGTAGGTGCAGGAATCGAACTCAAAGTAGGAAGGAATAAAGTTATTTTAATAGACGCACGTTATACAATGGGAACATGCAATATTGCTCGAACCACAAGAAATGGTCGCAATGAAGTATGGGGAGCTATGATAGGTTTTGGATTTTAAGTCTCCTATTTCTTCCGATCTGTTGCAAACAAAATCAAGGACTCCAAGCCACGTCTAGCCTCACTATCTGGGAAAAAACGCAACTGTTCAATCGCATCCGCTCGATAATCAAACATCTTCTGGCGGGCATACTCAATACCGCCACTCTGACGCACAAAATCAATCACCTCTGCCACCTTTTTCTTATTGCGGTGATGATTCTTAATCAAATAAATAATATGGCGTCGATCCGATTTTTTAGCATTATTAATCGCATAAATCAACGGTAAAGTCAACTTCTTTTCTTGAATATCAATCCCCTTCGGCTTCCCAACATTATCGTCTCCCAAATCAAACAAATCGTCCTTTATTTGAAACGAAATACCAATCGTTTCTCCCAACTTCCACACCTGCTCCTGCAAAGCCTCATCTGCATTTGTCGAAGCAAAACCCACTGCACAAGAAGAAGCAATCAAAGAAGCCGTTTTCTGTCGTATAATATCAAAATACACCTCCTCATCCAAGTTCAAACGTCTTGTTCGCTCAATCTGTAATAATTCCCCCTCACTCATCTCCTTTACCGCCCGCGACACAATCTCCAACAAGCGATAATCCTTATTTTCCACCGACAACAACAAACCCTTCGACAACAAATAATCCCCCACCAACACGGCAATCTTATTCTTCCACAGCGCATTCACCGAAAAAAAACTCCGTCGCTCATACGCATCATCCACCACATCATCATGAATCAAACTCGCCGTATGCAACAACTCAATCAATGCCGCCCCCCGATACGTCGCATCATTCACCTCCCCCAGCAACTTCGCACAAAAAAACACAAACATCGGACGCACCTGTTTTCCCTTTCGCTGCACAATATAGTACATGATCTTATCTAAAAGAGCCACTTTTGTACGCACCGAGTCCTGAAACCTTTCCTCGAAAAGTACAAGTTCCTTTTGAATAGGCGACTGTATGTCCTGTAATGAACTAACCATAAAACAAAGTTATGAATATACGCGTGTATTGAGGTACTTTTAGACACGAAATGTTTTTATCTTTGGACGTGCCCTTTCATAGTTGTTGAGTGGTTGGGCAATTTCTGTAAAGACGTTGCGCGCAACGTCTCTACTCAATCACCCAACCACTCAACAACTATTCCAGGTCGGGCTATCCGTTTGTAGTTGCCTCACAGCCGCTAGTTCCGCATATGCCTAGCAGTGTCTTCCGCTGTCAGCCCTGCTAGGCATTGCCTCACAAAAGCGGCTATTTCGTCAAGCTACCACTACTATCCCTCACGCAAAACAATGATTGAATGACTGATTGCGTGAATGAGTGAATAAGCGTTACGCTACATTCACTCACTCACTAATTCACTCAATCGCTCATTGAGTTCTTGCAATATTAAACTAAAAAAACGAACTTTCAAAAAATATTGAAAGTTGTGAACTCAAAAGCCACTAACCATGCATATCCACCAAAACATCCAACTCAAAGGAAAACACAACAAACCCATCCTCGTAGACATCTATTACCAAGATAACTCCTTGCACCCCACACTTCACACCTCAAACGACCAATCGTCGCACATCGCACCTCGCACATCGCACGCCAAACCTATCGTCATTTTTGCACACGGATTCAAAGGATTCAAAGACTGGGGACACTACGACCTAGTCGCCAAAACCTTCGCCGAAGCAGGCTTCATCTTCCTCAAATTCAACTTCTCCCACAACGGGACCACCCCCGAAGCCCCAAGCGATTTTGGAGACCTCGAAGCCTTTGGTAACAACAACTTCATCAAAGAACTCGATGACCTTGACACCGTCATCAACTACATCACCACCGAACAAACCCTCATTCCCTCCACCCACATCAACACCGAACAAATCCACCTCATCGGCCACAGTCGAGGAGGAGGCATCGTCATCATCAAAGCCGCCGAAGACCCACGTATTACCAGCGTCGCAGGTTGGGCATCCGTCGCCTCCCTCAGTCGCTACTGGGACAATGCCCCCCTCCGCGAACGCTGGAAAAAAGAAGGCGTCATCCACATCCTCAACGGGCGCACCAAACAAAACATGCCCCTCTACTACCAATTCTGTGAAGTAGGCATCGCCAATGCCGAACGCCTTAATGTCATCCAAGCTGCCTCAAAACTCCAAAAACCTTTCCTCATCGTTCATGGCACTGCCGATCCCGCTGTACCCTACACCGCTGCCCAAACCCTCAAGGACAAGAACTCCCAAGCCACCCTCCTCACCATCGAAGAAGGCGACCACGTATTTGGAGGTAAACACCCCTGGCAGGAAGATAGTTTACCAACAGATGCACAAAAGGTGGTACAGGCAACAATTGATTTTTTTTCTTAACCTAGCCCCGAAGGCGGCGATATGA
>JAHDHP010000118.1 GCA_020631245.1 Bacteroidota bacterium
CATTCACTCATTCACTCATTCACTCATTCACTCATTCACTCATTCACTCATTCACTCATGCCCAACCCACCTTTCCGTGTAAAAGTCCGCTGGACAGAAGACATAAAAGTCGAAAACCTAGAACGATACAAAGAGCGAGACAATGACCACCTTTATCTGATTATTCGAAGAAGAAAATTTATAGGCATTCCTGCCCGAAAAATATTCTATATCGGTATGGCCTACAAGCAAAGTGTTGTAGATAGGCTTGGTGAACACCATAAACTCCCCAAAATCCTAGCCAATGAACTTCGACGAGGAAAAGGGATTATTCGAATTGGACAAATTATCTTGCCTCGTCGCAAACGTATGAACATCCAAATTGTACGAGATGTAGAGTCAGCACTTATCTTCGACCACCAACCCGAATACAACGAAATGAGCATATCATCTTATCGAGGTCGCCCCATCGCGATCATAAATAAGGGGAAATGTAAGCCCCTTCGCAAACGCATTCGATCTATTGATTGGGAGCGACGAAAAACCTGACTCCTAAGTATCATGACAAAAATAACCACTTCGCAAACGTATCCGATCTATTGATTGAAACCTCTGAAAAACCTGGCTCCTGACCCCTGAAACCTGGCACCTTTTTAACCGCCAAACCGTCATTTTTACTGTCATCTTTTTATATGATTACTCACTTTGGCAGATGAAATGTGAATTTGCTGCCATTTTGGCAACTATTTTCGCTTGGCAAAGAATTTGACAAATCATAAAAGAATTATCCAATTTAAAAATAGGCAATTATATGAGCAAGAAAAATATAGAGGTTACCGACGGAAATGAAGAGCTACAAGAGGTAACCCAGGAAGCAACAGATACACAAAATGTAGAAGAAACCACGGAAGATACAGAGATGGTAGGGGCAGAGCCTAGTGCTCGCCCAAATGAAGAAGATACAGAAGGGCTTATCATTGATTTAGAAGGAAAAGTGGCAAAAGCCAATGAACAATATTTGAGAGTCTTAGCAGAGTTTGATAATTTTCGAAAACGTTCTATCCGTGAACGATCAGAATTAGTGAAAACAGCTAGTAAAGATGTGATTAAAGATCTTTTACCAGTACTCGATGATTTTGAGAGAGCATTTAAATCTGACCCAGATAATGAAGCGAATAGTGGCTTCCAATTGATCTATAATAAATTTAAAACAACACTAGAAAGTCAAGGCTTAAAACCAATGGAAACAGTTGGTGAAGAGTTTGATACAGAGTTTCACGATGCCTTGACCAAAATTCCTGCTCCTTCTAAAGACTTAAAAGGGAAAGTGGTGGATGAAATTGAAAAAGGATATTTCCTCAAAGGAACGATTATCCGTCATGCTAAAGTTGTTGTAGGGAAGTAATTAATCCCTTTATTTTTTCACGCTGATAGTAAAAAACATGTCTAATAAAAGAGACTATTACGAAATACTTGGAGTTTCCAAAGGAGCGAGTCCAGAGGAAGTTAAAAAAGCCTACCGTAAGGTGGCGATGAAGTATCACCCAGATCGAAATCCAGATAATCCTGAAGCAGAAGAAAAATTCAAGGAAGCTGCGGAAGCTTATGAGGTATTGAGTGATGACCAAAAGAAAGCACGTTATGATCGCTATGGTCATGCAGGAGTTGGTGGTCCAGGTGGGTTTGGAGGCGCAGGCGCAATGGATATGGAAGATATCCTTCGCAACTTTAGTAGCATCTTTGATGTCTTCGGTGGTGGTGGACCTGGTGGCGGCGGAGGTCGTCGTACAGGAGGACGTAGAGGAGCTAATCTACGAGTGAAGGTGAAACTAACAATGGAGGAAGTCGCAAAAGGGGTACAGAAGAAAATCAAAGTAAAGAAATACCTAGAATGTGACACTTGTGATGGTAGTGGAGCAAAAGATGGTAGTTCTTATAATAACTGTGGTACTTGTGGAGGACAAGGAGCGGTACGTAGAGTGAGTAATACCTTTTTAGGGCAAATGCAAACCACTGTTACTTGCCCTGCTTGTAATGGGGCAGGTAGAACAATTACCAACAAATGTACAACTTGTAAGGGGGAAGGACGAAGCTATGGTGAAGAAACGATAACCATTGATATTCCTGCTGGTGTAACGGACGGTATCCAACTATCTATGAGCGGACGCGGAAATGCAGGCGAAAAAGGAGCACCTCCAGGCGATTTGATTATCGGAATTGAAGAATTGCCACACGAATACTTGAAGCGAGAAGGAAATGATGTGGTGTATACCTTATACCTCAATTTTGCTGATGCAGCATTGGGTACAAGTGTAGAAGTACCAACGATTACCAGCAATGTGAAAATCAAAATTCCGCCAGGAACTCAGTCGGGCAAAATATTCCGCTTACGAGGAAAAGGAATTCCAAGTATTAATTCATATGGAGTAGGCGATCAACTAGTAGAAGTGATCGTTTGGACCCCTAAAGAATTGAGTAGTGAAGAACGTAAAGTGCTTGAAAAACTGAAAAATTCTTCGAACTTTCAACCCAATCCTGGGCGATCTGACAAAGGTTTCTTCTCTCGGATGAAAGACTACTTTCACGGTTAAAAAAGAAGGATTTAATTTGAAATAAAAAAAGGGCAACTCATTCGAGTTGCCCTTTTTTTATTTCAAATTGATTTCTGGATCAAGTATATCTACCGAATCTCTACGCACATGAATAACCGTTCGATTACTTGTCGGACCATTCTCTAATTTCAATACCCCTCTTGGGCAAACAGCCGCACAAATACCACAACCTACACAAGACGCACGTACAATATTTTGTTGTCGTTGAGCATAGGCACGTACATCAATTCCCATCTCACAATATGCCGAACAATTCCCACAAGAAATACATTGCCCACCATTGGTTGTAATACGAAAACGAGAAAAGAATTTCTGTTGTAAACCTAATATAGCTGCCATCGGACAACCAAAGCGACACCAAACACGCGATCCCATCAATGGATAAAAACCGACTCCAATTACCCCTGAAAAAGCAGCCCCAATAAAAAAGCCATACCATTTACGAACATCATAGGAGTTGAACATTAATACTTGTGCTTGCCCCGTAAAATAAGTATATAAAACCATTGCTGTGACAATACAAATCATGACAAGGACACTGTAAATGATGATTCGCTCAACTCGCCAAGCATTTATAGACTTGTCCGATAAGTGACGGAATGGATCACCCGCAGTTTCTGCCAATCCACCACAACCACACACCCAAGAACAATACCAACGTTTACCATAAAAATAGGTGAGAATAGGGGAGATAACAAAAATCATAGCAACTCCTAATACCAACATAAACATTCCTAAACTACCACCTCCCAACATATTATTTAAGTGCCAGTCTTCAAAAAAATAATAATTGAGTGGCCACATGTTTTTCATGTCTTTACCAAAGTATGCCATATCTGGATTTAAACCAGCAAGAATTTCGGGAATCAAGAAGGCAAAACCAAGCTGGAAGAACATTACCGACAAGGTTCGAACTATCTGATATTTGTTGTGGCGGTATTTAAAAATAAATTTAATACCCATGACTAATATCGCTACTGTATACAAGGTTCCATACACAAACCACTGACTAGCAGCTTTCCCATTGAGAGCATAACTCAAAGGATCGAATATTTTGACCAAACCTGTATTGGCTTGCCCATCAACAAAACCCAAATAGGAGGGCCACCAGTAGAGAAGGCAATAAAAACCTGTAATGATAATACCTGCAATCCAAGCGATAGCTCCTCTGGAAGACATTCCTGCAAACATGACCCCATTATTTTTAATGCCAGGGATGCGACCATTATATTGTAACACGCCATAAGTAATACCTCCTATCATAATGAGGAGGGTAGAACTCGCCCACATTAAAAATGGTTGGTTAGTGCCAATATTAAGGAAGGCAACAAAAAGTAGGAGTATACCAATACCTACCATTGCCAAACTTATTTTTTGTAGTATTCCCTGCTCATGAGTGGAATCAGCTGTGAGAGACATGCTTACATCTGCTCGCGTATTTAAAAGTTGAAGGTCTTCATTTATTAAGGACATATTGTATTGATTTTAGATGAGTTTGTAGAGACGTCCATTTATAAGATCTTACGATGAAACGTCAATCAGTAAAGCGATTTATCGAAGGGAGGAGGAGGTAGATTACTTCTTGAAAATCATCCCCATCAGCGATTTTTTCGATTTGAGTTGCACTTTTGCATTTGGAAATTGCTGATTATAAGCAGCGACAATGCTTTTTTCATGCGCCTCATAAAATTCGGGATCAAAATTGGCGGCTGCTAAGTGGCTCATAAAGTAGGCGAGGTCACGTTTCTCCAACAGCCATTGTTCGCACACATCATGGCGCATTCTAAAGCCGAAAGTATTTAGACCATTCACCTGCATTGTTGCCTTATCAAATACCACCTTTAAGCAAATGCGTCCATCGGGATGCTCCCAGTAAAATTGATCCTCTCCTTCTTGGAGTTTATTCCACACCATCCCATAGGTCTGGTACTCAATATCGAGGAACTTGGCGGAGTTAAACCAAAGTCGTGGATTATATTTCTGTTTTTGTCCACAAATATTATAAGCAACAGTAGCTCCCTGTCGCTGACCTGTATACCATACTTGTTCAATAGGGCGACGACCTGGTAGAGGTTCCTTAAAATGGGCACAATCTCCAGCAGCATAGACATCAGGAATATTCGTTTCTAAATAATGATTAACAGAAACACCTCTAGCAGTTTCGATACCACTGCCTTCTAAAAAGCCAATATTAGGACTAACTCCTGCAGTAAGACCAACTATTTGACAAGGAATGGTATCGCCTTTATTGGTGATAACTGCCTTCGCCCGCCCATTGTCATCAGCAACTACTTCCTTCAATTCGGTCGATAAACGAAGGTCGATATGGTGTTCTTTGATATGATTACTCACCAGTTGGGCTTCTTCTGCTGGAAGCACATTGTCCCAAAAGAGCTTTTCACGAGCCAATAAGGTCACACCAATATTACGAGTGACCAGCATTTCTGCCAATTCTATTCCAATGAGTCCACCTCCTACAATCACAGCATGTTTGGCATTTTGTGAATTCTCTTCGAGCAATTGCAAGTCTTGTAGGTTATACAAGCCTTGCACACCAGGAAGATCCTGCCCTTTCCAACCAAATTTATTGGACTTAGAACCTGTCGCTATTACTAACTTGTCATAGCTAATCGTTTTGCCATTGTCTAACTGTAGTATTTTGCCAGTTGTATTTACTGCTGATACATAAGCTTGCACTAAATCAATCCGATTTTTTTTCCAAAACCCATTTTCATAAGGCTGGGTATGTTTGAGTGTCAAGTGTCCCATATAAATATACATGAGCGCAGTACGAGAGTAGAAGTACTTCGATTCGGCAGAAATAATGGTGATTTGATGGTCGCTTAGCTTACGAATAAATCGGGCACAAGTAACACCAGTTATTCCATTTCCAATGATGACAATATGCATAAAACAAGTTGTAGATGTAAAAAAGAATATTCTGAAAATACAAAATGTAATCCAGACATTGCTATGAGTCAACAAATAAACAATAGTTCAGCTATTTCTTTTGTCTATGTTGTGACAATAACGATGGAACGATGGAACGATGGAACGGTTGAACGATGAAACGTAAACCGTTCAATCGTAAATCGTTCAATCGTCGCACGTTTTCCGCGTGAGGGATAGTAGCGGTAGCTTGGCGAAACAGCCACTTTATGAAGCAAGGAATAGCAGGGCTGACAGCGGAAGACACTGCTATGACTATGCTGAATAAGTGGATGTGAGCCAACTACAAGCGAATAGCCCGACCTGTAGCAGGGATTGAGGGAATGTGGGAATGAGTGATTGTGTTGGCGTTACGCTGTTACTTTTATCAATCCCATCATTCCCGAAACCATGCGTAGGGGCACGCCCAAGAGATGATGATTGGGTGATTGAATGATAGGATGATTGGGTGGTGAGTTTAAGAAAATAGTGTTTTATTGATTAAAAAATCTATCCCCTGAAACCTGTCCTCTTCATTCATATCTTCTTGTCATCTCTTTGTAAAATGCTTTGATAGTAAGGGTAACATTGCCCACAAGGCTAGGTAGTTGCATCATTTTTGTTATTAAAAGCTTGATGCTCATTTGGTAGGAATTTTTACCCTATGTTCTGATTACCATCTGTGGAGTTCGTACTAATGAACTCATTACTCACCCCTTACAAGAAATAAATATGAATAATAAGAAGATGTGGCTATCATTGATAGTTCTCCTGTTACTAATTGTGCCTAGTCAAGTATTATGGGCGCAGCAAGGCCGACAACCAGCACCCGATATTACCCTTCGTGATATTAATCGACAAATTGTTAGTCTCTCTTCCTTGCAAGGCCGCTATGTGTTTATTGATTTTTGGACATCTACAGCAGTCAATCCTGTTCGATACCAAAATTTACATCAGTTACGCAACAAGTATTTGAATCAGCGTTTGGGGACTGGTAGTGGATTTGAGATATTTAGTATTTCGCTGGATGACAATCCACATGTTTGGTTTGAAGTTTCTAGACAACTACAAATCAACTGGGTGAATGTATCTGATATGCAAGGGCGTAATTCAGCAGTCGCACAAATGTTCGGGGTAGTAGAAGTACCTACTTCCTTTTTAATAGATCCACAGGGTTTTATAATAAGTAAAGATTATAGTCCTGCTGAAGTAGACCAATTTTTATCAGGTTTACAAGTAGAGGAAACCGCAACGGCAAATGCAAGCTCAGATCGTTTTTTTCGAGTAGAATTGGGTTTATTTAACCAAGATCAGTTGCGTTTTCATGACTTCACACCTATTACACATTTAGGTAAATTGGAGAAAGTACCTGTGCAAAATAATACAGCAGTTGTAGCAATGCTAGGACCTTATCCAGAAGAAACACAAGCACAACATGTATTAGATGCCGTTATTGCATCGGGATATGAGCGAGCAAGAATGTTGATCGATTCTAAGAATCGTAGACCTAGAGAAGATGCTGTTGTAATGGGAGGTGCAGATGTGTTTGCACCACCGCCAAGTAGTACTGGAACCTTTGCACCGCCATCATCTAATAATGCAGTTGGCACTTTTGCACCGCCACCTTCGAATAGTGCTGTAGGAACCTTTGCACCACCACCTTCAAATAATGCTGTAGGAACCTTTGCACCGCCACCTTCAAATAATGCTGTAGGAACCTTTGCACCGCCACCTTCGAATAGTGCTGTAGGTACTTTTGCACCGCCACCAAGTAATGTTGGTACAAGCACTTATCAAGCACCTGTTTATACACCAATTCCTGCACCTACTGATTATGGTAATACGCAAACAGACTATGGTAGAGAGTTCCAATATAACCCACCCTCTACACCTACTATAGAAAATAACAATAGCTATTATAATGATGCTCCTATTGTAACGACTGCTCCACCACCACCAAGTGGAGGAAGCTATTATTCGTCTAGTGAGCCTGTCGTAACTTATCCATCTACCACTACAAGTTCTTATCACCAAAATGATAACTTCCAGCAAGTGGAAGTACAACCAGCACCTAGTATAACCAATGCTAGTGGTACTTATCAACAGCCACTACCTTCAGGACAGGTTGTATATAGCACACCTCCGCCAGCAGGTACCATGGAAGAAGAGTTTGTACCAGAAATAGAAATTGCTTATGAGCAAGCAGATGAAGCTGGAGATAACTTTAATACTCAACAAAATGGAGCTTATAATACATCTCCTAATGTGCCTTTGGAGCCTGCACCTGTATACCCACATACTAGTAATGGAAATGCACAGGTACCAGATGTAAGGAGCAATACTTATGATGTAGAAGCTAATAATACACCCGCACCTGCACCAAGTACTAATAATGAAGCTATGACACCTACCAATTGTCGTATTCCTATTTATTATAGAGATGGCATGCCTGTATACGAAGATAAAACAGTAGGAGAAGTAGAAGTGTATCAAACGCCTCCAGCTATTGATTACTCGACACCACCTGTCAATGCTACTAATCAGTATTCGACACCATCTGTCAATCCTTCAAATCAGTATACAAGTCCAAGCAATAGAGCTACTTATCCCTGGGAAGAATCACAACCAGCAACTTATCCCTCGCAGTCAGGAACGTATACTACACCGAATACCTATACACCTCCTAGCACTTATGCTCCATCTACTAATAATGGGGTGAGTACCAATAGAGATGCGCTAAATGTTGGAATTGGAGATACCTATACAAAAGATGAAGCTCCTGTTATGGGAGGCGCGCCTGTTAAATGGGATAATCCAATGCCTGATATCGAAAGTATTGGAGAAGATCCTTATATCAATACTAGACCTAATGAATATGAAAGAGGATTGGAACAAAGACAATGGCAAAATAATCAGGGTACCGTGCAACAAACGACTCCACAATATCCTAGTAGTAATACCAATTCTCCTTCAACAGATGGTTTTTGGGCTATAGATGCGCCGAATAATGAGGATAGTTATGAGGAAGATGGATTTAATGATATTCCTGCAAGTATTAAAGGGCGTTCAGGCTATCATAGACGAATTGCGAAACAGCAAAGACAAAGAGAAAAACGAAATAGAAAAAGAGGGAAAGGTTGGTAGCAGTAATAAAGATATAGGATGATATTTATAAGGCAGGAAAGCAAGGCTTTTCTGCCTTTTTTTCTGTGTTCATTCGACTAATAGGGAGAATTTAAAACCTAATTAATATGGTGATTGTATAAGAAAAGAAGCAATTCATTAATGGTATATAGGTATATTATTGTATATTCGTGTTCAAAAATTAAACAATTTCTTAACAGAAATGTTACTGTTAAGTAATACTAGATAAATAAAAATCATATTTTTAATTTATCCTTTTCTATCTCTTCTCCTGTGGCAAGTTAAAATAATTATTTGGGCGTACCCAAGCAGCAATACTATTACCCGCTCGTTCATGCAAGTACGCATAAACAAGACGGATAATAGTACTGCTGCTTGGTCGGGCTTTCGGCTAATAGTTGGCTACTAGCAATCATGTTCCGCTATACGCCTAGCAGTGTCTTCCTCTGTCAGCCCTGCTAGTCGAAGCGTCACTATGTTGCTACTACACCAAGCTACCGCCTCTATCCCTTACGCAATCAATTCAAAGCTGTTAGTGGTTATAGTATCTTTTCCTGTCACACTTACTTGCCTATTACTCCATACATTCCATTTTTAGATAAATCTCAAATACACCGTAATTATGCGCCATCAATTTACACTACTTTTGTGTGTATGTATGTTTATGTGTACCAGTAGTCTCCTAGCCAAAGATTTCTTTGGAGAACCTGTTAACCTTAAAAGTAGCAATGCTACTACACTTAATACACAGTTTACCAACTATTCCATTTATTCCTTAAAATCCAAACAGATTAACGCCTATGTCAAAGACAAAGACTATCAAGGCAATGTAAGTCTGCGTCTAGGAAATCAGTATGATTGGGATATGTATGTGGTCGAAAACCAATTGTTTGCACCTAATTATAAGAGCTATAAGATAGCTGGTGCCAGTGGAACTAAAGAGGACGTAACACAAAATAACAATATATACAAGGGCTTTGTGAATGGACAAAATGGAGAAGTGAGATTGATGATAAGCGATGAGATGATGTTTGGTATGATAGAAGATAATGATGGAGAAAGGTATTACATTGAGTCACTCAACCAACATATAGAAGATGCTGACCAGGATCACTTTGTTGTTTATGCAATGAGTAGTGTGATTCCTACTGATGAACATGTTTGTGGGGTAAAAGAAAAAGCTCCAAATTTGAAAAGTGTAGTAAATCAGTATGGTAACGATGTTATTCAACGTTTAGATAACCGCACTGGAGAAACAGAATGCCGGAAACTAGAGTTTGCTACTGCTGCCGATCATACCATGTTCAGTAAATATGGTTCAGCGGCAGCTTCCAACAATTATATTGCAGGAATCATCAACCTAGTGGAGGTTGATTATCAAAATCCAAATGCTTTCCAATACAATATTGATTTCGAAATCGTAGAACAAATTACATTCACAACTGCTGGTGCTACTCCTTGGCCTACTGCTTCCGCAGGAGGAACTAGTATCTGTGCTAGTGATTTATTAAACGAATTTGGAGGATGGGCACCAGGTGGTTTTACCAATAACTACGATCTAGCACAAGTTTGGACCGATCAAAATATAGACAATTGTGCTACAGGAGCCGATTTTAGTACAGGAGTAGTGGGTTTAGCATACCTCGGAGTTATTTGTAATTCTGGTTTTGGATACAGTCTTATAGAAGATTTTTCTACTAGTGCAAATACCATGCGTGAAACCACTTCCCACGAAATTGGACACAATTTTGGTTGTCCACATACTAATCCAGGAGGAGCGAATATTATGGAGCCTTTTGTAAACTCTGCTGCTGTAGATTTTTCGATCACCTCCCAACTATGGGGTGATTCAGAATTATTTGCTGCTAACTGTCTATCTTCTTGCTTTTGTATTGAAGTGTCTCAAGCCATCCCTGTCAACTGTAGTGCCGATGGTAGTACCTATGATTTAGAATTAACAGTTGAACATGATAATACAACAGGTACTTTTACGGCTTCGGCAGGTGGAGTAACTACTAATGCAACGTATGGAGCTAATCCACAAATCGTTACCATTACGGGTGTGCCAGTGGGTACCACTAGTATTACAGTTACTGACGGTGTTGATGGTTCTTGTACTTTTACAACTGATGTATTTTTACCTGTTCACCCAACAGTGGCGGCTATTACAACTACCTACTGTGAAGATAGTAATACAGATGTAACGCTTACTGCGACTCCATCTACTCAATATGGCTCCATTATTATCGACTTAAATGATGATGGTTATGGTGGTTCTGAACAAGGAGCACATATTATTGATAAAGACGGGAATGTTGTTTACGATTATCCAAGAGGGTCTTTTAATGGAGCAGGACAAGGAACAACATCAAATACTGTTTTTACTTCCGGACCTTTAAATCTCGACTTTGCTCCTTATACAGTAGTAGTAGGAGATAGTTATGGAGACGGATTACAAGCCAATACTTGTTTTGGAGCACCTGAAACAGAAGGAGATTATGAAATACGTGATGGACAAGGAAATGTGATTTTTTCGGGGACATTAGTGGCTACTCAGTGTGATGGAAATGATGCCCTTTCACAAGTACATACCTTTACACCTGCTGTCGATTATACCGAAGCAGGAAATTTCGCAGGACCTGGAGTAACCGATGTTACTGCCGATGATGGTTTGGCAGTCTTTAATCCTGCTGCTGCTGGTGTAGGACAACATAATATTAATTATACATTTGATAGCTTCTTGGATGATGGCCCAAATGCTAATTTTAGTGCAAGTGCTCCTTTAGGATGTTATGCCGAACAAATCACCGTTGATGTGTATGCATACCCTGTTTTAACAACCCCTAATACTACTTGTAATCCAGATGGAAGCTATAATGTAACTGTAATGGTTAATCTTGGAACATGGAATGGTATTCTAAGTGGGGCAGATGCCAGTTTTACGGTGGGAGCTACAGCAGGTACTCCTGCAAGTACAACGATTAGTGCGAATGGTATGGTAGCAATTAATAATGTTCCATCAGGTACTAGTACAACGATTACAATAGGGGCAGGTACTGAAAATGGGGGATGTCATAATAACCTTATTATTTTGGCTCCAATATGTAATACTTGTATCCCAGAAATTTGTGATGGTTTGGATAACGATTGTGATACATTGATTGATGAAGATTTTGATGTGGATGGAGATGGTGTAACGACTTGTGGTGG
>JAHDHP010000119.1 GCA_020631245.1 Bacteroidota bacterium
AGCTTGTTAAGCAATCATTCAGCCACTCAATTATCATATACAGGGCGTGCCCCCATTTTTGCTTTTTTGCCCGTTCATGCGTCCACGCATGAACTAAAGGCGAAAAAGCAAAAACGGGGTCGGGCTATTCGCTTATAGTTGCCTTGCATAAAAGGTGTTCGGCTATATTGCTGAACAGTGTCTTCCTTCGTCAGCCCTGTCAGCAAAAGCCTCTCTACCTTTCTGCTACGTCAAGCTATCGCTACTATCCCTCACGCATCTACTCCTCTGCGATGCCACCACATTCCCAATTTGGCACTACTCACCTTTGCCCACATCTTCACACCTTCCACCGTCCACTGTTCTTTGTTAAGTTGTTTTTTGTATAAGTTCACCTCATTCACTACCCTATTTACCGCAAATTTATAGTAAGGTTTCGGATAAGTACGCTGAAAATCAATATCTCGGTCGGTGCTTATTCCCCAATCGGGTGTAGTAGTGCGAATATCATCAATTTCCTCGTACAAGCCTGTCCCTTTGATGGGATAAGCAACAGTGATGGTAAATTGATCGGGATTCGATTCTTTGAGGTGGGTGATCGTCTCTTCAATATCTTCCTCTGTTTCACCTGGGTAACCCAACATAATAAAGGTACCTGCCTCTAATCCTTCCTCTCTCGAACGTCGAATCATATTTCGTACATGTTGTACATCTACTCGACGATCCATCGCGTCAATGATTTTTTGGGAGCCACTTTCAGAGCCGATCCATACGCGGAAGCAGCCTGCTTCTTTCAGCATTTGGATGACGTCTTCGTTCATGCGATCTGCACGGGTGATACACTCGAAAGGGATGACTGCGCCGCGTGCATTGACTTCTTCCGCAAAGGCTTTGAGCCAATTGTGGCTGACGGTAAATACATCGTCTACAAACCAAACGGTATCGGGATTGAAGGTTTCTTTGATATAGAGTAGTTCTTCAGCTACAATAGCGGGAGAACGGCGGCGGTAACTTTGTCCATATACTGCTGTACTACACCATTTACAGGTATAAGGACAACCACGTTGAGTGCTCACGGTCATGGCACTATGTCCATGATAGAGTTTCCAAACCCCCAGATAGGCTTTGATATTGATACCTTCTCGATTGGGATAGGGTAAACTATCAATGGGGCGAATACGCTTGCGAGGGGCTGTCTCTACCACTTCTCCCTCCTCATTCAAATAAGCGATTCCATCAATATGGGCAAAGTTGGGCTTGTCGATGGCTAACATGGTTTTTGCGAGTTCGAGCATAGTAGCTTCTCCCTCTCCTACGACCAATACATCGGCTCCATGATTAAGATAGTTAGCTGCATTATAGCGCACATCTGGCCCTCCTAATACGATCCAACTATCTTTAAACTCCTTCTTGGATCGGATAAACTGCATGAGTTCAACGATGTTCACTTTAGTCATTAAATTGGTGTATAAAGCAATGACTTTAGGAACTGTTTCTAATAATCGCTTTTTAATACTCACTTTGTTTGAAAAAGTACTATCAAACACCTCATGTTTTATCTCATGTTGCTTTAGCCAAGCGGAGATGTACAAAAGTCCTAATGGCGGATAAGGGCGCATTATTTTCTGCTCCTTCTCATCCTCGTGGAGGAAATACCCATGTGCTAAAAATACGCTCAATGTAGTGTTATTTTTTTAAAACCAAATCAATTAAGTAATGATCGCTCCAAGCTCCTAAGCCTTGAAACCGATTAAGTCGCTTTTCCCATTTTTTGACGCCTTTCAACAACCAAGCTCGCTTTACGACCAAAGGATTCAGATAAGAAGGTGGAATAGCAATGCCTATGGGTTTAATAGTTTCTAGCTGAAAAGTATTGCTAAAAAAACGAGCAAAGGTTTGAGGGCTGTAATACCAAGTGTGGATTTCACTAGCTCCCAAATTAGCAACTACTCCTTCTTTTTTGCGACGGCGAAAAGCATTTTTCACATCCCTTTTGGCTAAGAAATAAAGGCTTTCCCACACACAAAAACTCGACATAATCACCCCTATGAGTCGTCCATTGGGACGAAGAAGTGTTGGAAGCACTTGAGCGAGTTCTTTTAGCTCCTCTTTAGAAAGACAATTGAGTCCTCCAAAATTGGAAAAGAGCAAATCGAATTGTTGTCCTTTCAACGTTCCAAGCTCTTGGATGCTCAACACTTGGGCACTCACTTGCTCTACTAATCCATTTTCGGCTATTTTTTGGGAGGTTACTTGTACCATCCCACTCGATATATCCGTTGCTAAAACTCGATGTCCTCTTTTCCCTAGAAAAATGGCATCTTCTCCTGTACCACAATTAACCTCTACTATTTTTAATGTTTTTCCTTCTTGCTTTTCAAATAATTGGTGTAGATAATCCCACACTTCTTTGCGTTGTAAATATCCAATGGCGGTATGGCTAAACTCCCCATCATAAGCATTGGCTACTTTGTCGAATGCGGCTTCTTTCAAAAATAATTATTTAGAGGTTGGACAAAATAGGAAAAACCCATCTTACGAATAAGTACATGGACATAAATTATTGGACGTTTCAGTGTGTCTTAACCCACCCCCAACCCCTCCGAGGAGGGGAGTTTTGCAGTACGTAATTCCTAGACTTTCTCCGTTTCCAATCGCTT
The DNA here is from genome assembly GCA_020631245.1 of Bacteroidota bacterium. Lineage (GTDB taxonomy): Bacteria > Bacteroidota > Bacteroidia > Chitinophagales > UBA2359 > JAHDHP01. The sequence goes on from JAHDHP010000119.1 coordinate 2,640, forward strand.
CAGTCGATAGGCATCAACAAAAGAACTGGGTACATAATAAGCATTGGCTAAGACAGAACGCAATTTTTGTTTATCTACTTGTCTAGGTTTTTGAATGGCTAATTTTAGGTTTTCAAATCCTTGCTTACGTCGATAGAGTTTATGTACATATCGATGTAAACGTTTATAGTAGGCCGAGCCGTAAGTACCTTCGAACATCATCGCTAAATCGTCCGAGTCCTCCCAGTTTTTTTTATCTACCATTTGGGCTTGTACCTTATCGTAGAACTTGGTTCCTGGCAACGGATAAGAGACCGATATGCCTATATCATCAGGCATTAAATCCAACAGCATTTGGATGGTTTTGTCGATGTCTTCTCTAGTTTCTCCTAAGTAGCCAAATTGAAGGAAGAAACAGACCCGCACGCCTTTTTGTTTGAGGAGTTTTGTGGCTTCATAAATTTGCTCCAATTGGGTTCCCTTATCCATTGCATCAAGGATTTTTTGGGAACCTGATTCGGCACCTACCCATACTTCATGCAAACCAGAGTCGGCTAAGGCGTCGATGGTATCTTCTTTGAGGAGGAGATCAACCCGTGATTGGATTTTGTATTTAAAATCGAGTTTTTTGGCTTTGGCGAGGTCTCTAAATTCTTGTACCCAACCAGGTTTTAAGCCAAAAATATCGTCACACATCCAGAAGTAGTTGACATTGTGTTCTTTGATGTGTGTTTCTATTTCGTTGATGACCCGTTGTGGTGAACGGGTATTGTAGCGATTGCCGTATATGGGTTTTGCACACCAGTTGCACTTGTAAGGACAGCCTCTTGTGGTGGCAATATTGAGCGAACGAAAGCCTTGACTTCCCTGCCATATTTTTTGATACGATTCAATGTCGATTAAATCCCATGCAGGATCGGGTAATTGATCGAGATCTCGTAAAACAGGTCGTTTCAATGTTTTGATGGTTTTGCCATCTCTTCGGAAGGCTATGCCCATAATTTGCTCGAAGTCTTCCCCTTTATCATTTAGGTAATCAATGAGTTCATTGAGTCCAATTTCACCTTCTCCTAAAATGACAAAATCGGCTCCATTGTCGAGGTATTTGTCATAGTGGTCGGTAGAGTCGGAACTACACACAATGACCTGACAGCCTCGTTCTTTTCCCATCTGTGACATATCGTGGGCAGCCTCTCGCATATTGGTGAGGCACATTTTGGTGAGGTAATTAAACCCATCATCGTAAATGACCAGATAATCAGCGTGAAAATTGTCAAGGATGGCGGGAAGTTTTTGCGGACCTTCTTCAAGAGCGGTGTCAAACAAAATCACCTCATGCCCTTGCTCCCGCATGAGTGAAGCAGCATAGATAGTTCCATAGGGAGGATATGGTCGTTGATCCTTCCACATTTTGGGATCGAAACGATAAAAATAAGAATGAGTAAATAATATTTTTGACATGCCTGTTAGTTATGGGTCGTTCTTTTGTAACTATCAACTAACCCACCCCAACCCCTCCCAGGAGGGGACTTAGAGCTACCTGCAGTTACAGACAGTAGTTAACAACCTTTGTTCATGAAAGAGATAACCCACCCCTAGCCCCTCTCAGGAGGGGATTTTTCTCTCAGACTCACTTTAAATTCCTCTTCAAAATCTTTGATTCCTTTTTCGAGGGCATCTAAGACTCGCTTTTGAAAGTTGTTGGGGTGATGTTTGGAGACATCTTCTCTTGTTTTGAGAGCCACTTCGAATTCTTGTTCGTCGTAATCTGGAAATTTTTTGTTCCAGTGCTTTTGTGTTCGATTCATGCACCATTGTTCGAGGCGATCTCCTAGTGGATGGTTAAACATCGTTTCTAACACAGTTTGTAGGACACCTCTTTTATATGTTTTCACAGTTGTAGTGTCAGCTAAAACAGCATTTGGAAAATATTGTTTAGTCCATTCATTTGCTCCAAAAAAGCGATTGACTAAATCGCGATTTGACATTGGAACCAAAGTTACGACTTCTTTGGCAGTATATATATTTTGTTCCTCAATTGTTAAATGATTTTCATCAATAAAATAATTGACACAAAAGTATTTATGTGAATTGAAAAGGAATATTTTCTTGAAAAGGATGAGGATGGTACGTGCAATCCACAATCGGCCAGGTTGGGTGATGATGAAATAATCGATATCACCATCTTCTTCGACATAATTTTTGGAGATGGAACCCGATAAAAAGATGGCTCGTACAAAGGGGAAATGCCCCATTATTCGACTCATTCGGTGGGCGGTGCTCATCATTTTTTTGGCGCGCTCGTTTCCTTTTAAGCGTCTTTCTACCAATTCTAACTTATCATGTAGTAAGTAATACCCTCCGTGATTGTAGATGTATTTTTGTTGCACCAAACTAGCTAAACTAAGCTTCAAATCACTTCGCACAATACTCTCTCTATCAATGCTTTGTTGTATTTCATTTTCAGTTAAAGGATAACTAAAGATGTTGTAATACATCAAGGCTTTGATGATGGCTTGTTCTAATGAACCTAGTTGATATGTAGCTGAAGAGTTGGGCATTAATTTAATGAGCGAATAGAGACAAGGCATGCCTTGTCTGTACGAGTGATTTTGTGAATAACGTTTCATCGTGAGACGCCATAAATGGACGTCTGTACAGATCACCCCGAATCCCTTCGAGGAGGGGAATTGCGTGAGGGATAGTAGTGGTAGCTTGGCGAAGTAGAAAGGTAGTGAGGCACGCCTAGCAGGGCTGACAGCGGAAGACACTGCTAGGCGTATTGCCGAACTCCTTTTCTACGAGACAACTACAAACGGATAGCCCGACCCCAATTGCGTATGTTTTTGTTCGTTTCATGCGAGGACGCATGGATTTACTAGGTGTTCATGCGAAGACGCATGAACGGGCAAAAATATACGCTGTTGGAGGGCACGCCCAACAAATCATGATTGGGTGATTGAATGACTAAATGATTGAATGTTTGGGTAAATTTATTAAACCCATCCCTCTAATCCCTTCAAGTAGGGGAATTTCCCGACTGTTAGACGTTGCACGCAACGTCTCTACTAACTACCCAACTTTTAGACGTTGCACGCAACGTCTCTACTAACTACCCGACTGTTAGACGTTGCACGCAACGTCTCTACTAACTACCCAACTTTTAGACGTTGCACGCAACGTCTCTACTTATTCCATTTAACACTTGAATGGTCGTTTGTAGCATTTCTTCGGTAAAGTCGAGATGCGTGACCATTCGCACATGATTTGGGCCTAATTGTATGGCTTTTATATTGTTTTTCTCTAGTACTTTTAGGAAGTCGGGAGCTTTACATGCCTCGATTAGTTCGAACATGAGGATGTTGGTATCGACTGGATACACTTCCTTAACGACTTCTAGTTTGTTGAGTACTCCTTCGAGTTGTTTGGCTCGGCGATGATCCTCGGTTAGTCGTTCGATATTATTTTCGAGGGCATAGATGCCTGCGGCGGCTAAGTACCCTGCTTGGCGCATACCTCCTCCCATGACTTTACGAATACGACGTGCTTTGCGAATAAACTCTTTTTTACCGACTAGCATAGAGCCGACTGGTGCTCCTAACCCTTTGGATAAACAGAAGGAAATGCTGTCAAAACATTTTCCCATTTCGAGTGCTGTTTGCCCTGATTCTACTAGTGCATTGAAGATGCGTGCTCCGTCTAAATGGAGGCGTAATTGTAGCACTTGGCAGGTGTAGTGTATCTCTTTTAGGGTTTGAGAATCATAGTAACAACCTCCGCCTTTATTGCAGGTATTTTCGAGCCATACCATGCGGGTGACTGGTAACCAGTCGTAGTCGGGATTGATGCTATTAATGACCTGATCTTTGTTCATCAACCCGCGATTGCCTTCACATAATTTGAGGGAAACTCCTGAGTGAAAAGCATGTCCACCTACTTCGTAATTGTTGATGTGGGTGAGTTTGTGCGTAACCACTTCTTCGAGTGGTTGGGTATGCACTTTGATCGCAATTTGGTTGCACATAGTTCCTGAAGGACAAAAAAGAGCGGCTTCCATTCCGAAGAGGGCTGCGGCTTTTGCTTCCAACTCATTGACGGTTGGGTCTTCTTTAAATACGTCGTCTCCAACGGGTGCAATTTGCATGGCAGCTAACATTTCTGCACTGGGACGTGTAACGGTATCACTTCTTAAATCGATCATATTCCTAAAGCAATTCTTATTTGATTAACGAAACTAAATATAAGTGTTGGTTTTAGAGCTAGGGTAAATGTAAACCCAAATAAAGCTCCGTAAAAGTGGGCGTCGTGCCCGATATTATCTTGTGCGTTGACAGAGGAGGAATAATAGGAATAGGCTAAAAATCCAAGTCCTAAAATAACGGCTGGTATTTCGATAGGAATTGGAAAAATCATCAATCCTGCCATTGGATAATAAAGGATATAGGCAAAGACGACAGCCGATACTGCTCCTGATGCTCCTAAGCTCGCATATGTTGGATTATCTTTATTTTTAAGATAAACAGGTAAATCTGCGACAATCATGCCACCAAAATACAATATTAAAAATAAAATACTAGATAACATTCCATAATCTAGTGCAAATTGTGCTTCAATTGTTCTTCCAAAGAGATAGAGTGCCCATGCGTTGAAAATGAGGTGTAACCAATTGGCGTGGATGAAACCTGAGCTTAAAAAGCGATAATATTCGCCACTTTTTCGTACCTCGTATGGCACAAATAGTGTACGATAGCGAAATTCTTTCGAGTTGTGTTTGGCAAGAAAGGGTATCTGTCGTAGGTTTTGTTCGTATTCTGGAAATGCCATGACCGAAATAACTACGATAGATATTAAAAGGGCAATTGTTAACATGCTACTTATACATTATTGATTATGGTGTATCTTTCTTAGAGACACCTTAAAAAAAGCATCCCCTAAATTACAATCTATTTATTAATTACTTAGTATGCCTTTCTTTTTTTGAAAAATCTTTACGACATATTTGTACTTTAAGTGTATATTTGCTAATTTTAACAGCAATATATACAAAAATAAGTTTTTTGGCTCACAAAAAAAGCATTTCTATTTTTCATTAGTCAAGCTAAAAATTTTTAATTTAAGATTGTTTCATAACACACCTTTGTTCCACAATTATTAATTATCTTCGCAACTTGTTTGGTAGATTCTAGATAAAAGGAGTTAGGGTACAGGTTTCAGGAGTCAGATTTTTTTTATGTACAAGTCATCTCTTTTTTGTACAAGCAGTAGGATATAGATACAGATTATTCGACATTTCAGAGGCTGTCTTAACCCACCCCCAACCCCTTCAAGGAGGGGAGTAACTTTAGTGAGAGACACCATAAATGGGTAATTCAGATACATACCTCTTCACTTTTAAATAATTTTGTTCTGTGCGCTTAAAAACACTAGAACTTAAGGGATTCAAAAGCTTTGCTGATAAGACGGTACTCCATTTCGATCAGAATATGACTGGAATTGTGGGTCCGAATGGTTGCGGTAAATCTAATACGGTCGATGCTATTCGGTGGGTATTGGGTGAAACGCGTAGTAAAAATTTACGTTCGGAGAAGATGGATAATCTCATTTTTAATGGGACCAATAAACGAAAAGCTTCTGGGCGCGCAGAAGTATCGCTTACCTTTGAAAATACTCGTAATCTTCTTCCTACCGAATTTTCTACTGTTACTGTTTCACGAATTTATTATCGAACGGGTGACAGTGAATATCGACTCAATAATGTAAAATGTCGCTTGAAGGATATTCATAACTTATTTATGGATACGGGGGTGAGTAGTGATTCGTATGCGATTATAGAATTGAAGATGATTGATGAGATATTGAATAATAAGGATCATTCTCGTCGTCGATTATTTGAACAAGCGGCTGGTATTTCTAAATTCAAAATTCGAAAAAAACAAACCCTTAATAAGCTTAAAGCTACCGATGCGGATTTGGCTCGTGTAGAGGACTTATTGTTTGAAATTGAGGGGAATTTGAAAACCCTTGAACGACAGGCTAAAAGAGCGCAACGATATAATAAGATTAAGGAGCAGTATAAAGAGTTGAGTATTGAATTGGCAGTGCATAATTTGCAAAGCCATAAAAGTAATTTCAAATCTTTGAATAAGCGGGAAGAGGAAGAAAGTGATCGCAAAATTGCTCTTCAAACGGCTATCACCCAACTAGAAGCTGATCTAGAAAGGAAAAAGGCAGGTATTATTACAGTAGAGAAGGAATTGGCGGCGATTCAAAAGAATCTTAATGAACATGTGAGCCGCTTAAATACGGCAGAGAATAACAAAAATCTTCTCAATCAGAATATTCGTTTTTTACGAGAACAGAAAGACTCGCTGAGTAAACAAATTGGTATTGCTCGCGAATTGACTTCTAGCTTAGAGAAGGAGTTGGAGTATTTGAAGTGGGATCAAAAAGGAGAAGAAGAGGCTAGTGAAAAAATGATTGAAGAGCTGGGTGGTTTTAAGGATAGTGTGGAATCTGCTCGAACGCAACATAATACTTTTCGTCAGCAACTCAACGAACTGGAACGACAGTATCGTCAATTGGAGCGTCAACTTTTTGACCAAGAGAAGAATATTGCGATCAAGCGAACGCATCGTGATAATATTGGTCGTGAGATTAAAGAAAATAAGCTTCGATTTGAGTCGCGACAAGAAGAGTTGGAGTTGTTGAGTGTGGATGCTAAAAAGGTGGAGATGGAAAGTAATGAGGCCAATGAGCAACTGCAAACGATGCGTAAGGAAGAAGATGCCCTTCGTAAGTCGATTAATGATTTAGAAACGAGTATTAATAAGAATCGCCAAAAGCTGAGTGATTTGAATCGTCAGTTGGATGCGGATCGCAATGAATATAAGCTCACCAAAAGTTTAGTGGACAGTTTGGAAGGATTTCCTGACTCGGTGAAATACCTTCAAAAAAACAACCAACAATGGTCGGATAATGCTCCTTTGTTGTTGGATATTTTGAATTGTGAGGAAGAGTATAAATTGGCTATCGAAAACTACCTTAAACCTCACCTCAATAATTATGTGGTTGAAAATGTGGATGAAGCTATTGCAGCTATTCACTTGCTTGATAAGGCTGAAAAAGGGAAAGCTAATTTTTTCATTCTTAATGAATTTAATCATGGGGCTGACTCCCCTACTCCCTCTTCTGTTGCTGATGCGGTTGCAGCAGTTGATATTATCAATGTAGAGGATACTCATCAACCATTGATGCAGCACTTATTGAAGGATGTGTTTATTGTTAATGGTTCTTTTGACCCTAAAAAGGAGCAGGAAAATGGTTCTATTTTTATTAGTAAAAATGGAAAGTTTGTACGCCGACGCTCAACCTTAACTGGTGGATCGGTTGGTGCTTATGAGGGAAAACGTATTGGTCGTAAACAGCATTTAACTAAATTAGAAAAAGCGATTGATCGACAAGAAAAGAAGGTGAATGAACTGAAAGGTACGCAGAAGCAACAGCAAGCCGATGTTCAGCAGCATCAACGCGATCTGAAGCAGAAAGTAAAGTATATACATAACCACCAACAAAAGGTGGATAAGCTAAAACAACGTGCTCTTTCTTATCAATTGAAAATTGAAAATTCGCAGTCTTTTATTAAGGAAAGTGAGAACAAAGAAAGTAGCTTGGCGGATCGTGTTAAGGAGTTGGATCAAGAAATAGCTAAGATGAATATTTCTTTTGATCAACTGAATCAACAACGGGAAGAGCTTGCTAAAGAAAAGGAAAAAGCGGATCAACAGTTTCAAGAAGTTGCGGGTAATCTACGCACAGCGAATCAGTCGTTTAACGAAAAGAATATTGCTTATCATAAGCAACAGAACCGTATTCAAAGTATTCTCCAAAATATCACCTTTAAGGATAATCAGTTACAGCAAACTAAGGAGCAGTTGACTACTAATCAATTGACGTTGGAGGAAACGCAGAAAAAACTGAAGGATATTGAGGGATCTCTTCAACATAGTGGCGACGAATTATCTTCTTTGTATGTAGAAAAGGAGCAGAAAGAAAAAGAACTTTCGGAGGTGGAAACTCGCTATTATGATGAGCGGGGTAATTTGGATCAGTTGGAGAAAAATATTCGGATTCAAACGAAAAATAAGGAACAGGTTGATCAATTGTTGATTGAGGTTAAAGAGAAGAAAAACCAATTGCAAATCAAACTGCTTTCTCTGAAGGAACGTCTGCATATTGAGTTTAAGGTGGATATTAATGATATTATCGACAATGATCCTTTGGAAGAATGGGATAAGGAAAGTTTAGGGGCAAAAGTGGAAAAACTAAAGGGGCAGATTGATCGCTTTGGAGAGATTAACCCTTTTGCTGTGGAGGCTTATGATGAGATGAAAACGCGTTATGATTTTATTATTGAGCAACGCGATGATTTGAATAAAGCTAAGGAGACTCTCCTTACTACTATCAAAGAAATTGAGGATACGGCTACGGTTAAGTTTATGGATGCTTTTACGAAGGCACGTGAGCATTTTATTCAGGTGTTCCAGTCTTTGTTCCGCGAAGGGGATCAATGTGATTTGTTTTTGACTGATCCTGAAAATCCATTGGATTCTACTATTGATATTATTGCTAAACCGAAAGGGAAACGCCCTCAGACGATTAATCAGTTGTCGGGTGGTGAAAAATCGTTGACGGCTTTGGCTCTTATTTTCTCGCTTTACCTTCTTAAGCCTGCTCCGTTCTGTATTCTCGATGAGGTGGATGCTCCTCTGGATGATCATAATGTGGGTAAGTTTACGAAGATTATTCGCCAATTTTCGGAAAATTCGCAGTTTATTATTGTTACTCATAATAAGAATACGATGGCTTCGGTGGATACTATTTATGGGGTGGTGATGGAGGATCAGGGGATTTCGAAGGTGGTGCCTGCTGATTTTAGGTATTTGGATAATATACTTTGATGATCTTAGGACGATGTCCTAAGCTAAGTAAAGAGGAAAGAATAAATTGATCAATCTAGCTGTCTCTTTGCTAACAATACTTCGTTGAAAAGCCTCGCCAGAGCCTACGGCTATGCCTACGTTTTTCGCCTTGTCTTGTCAACAAATAGCCTAGCAATATTTGATCAATTTATTTTTTCATCTTTACTAATG
>JAHDHP010000120.1 GCA_020631245.1 Bacteroidota bacterium
ATTTTTTTGGATAAAAACTAGGATTCGGGAAGCGGCGCAGACGAACTCGCTACGCTCAGACACCGCCTGCTTCGCTGCATAAGCTATGCTTTCCCTTCTTCCTGTTTTTATTGCCAAAAAGATTGAAGGTCAGATAGCTTCGCGCAATGCCTAGGCTTTTGTGGGTAGTCGTTTTTGGTGGTGAAAATTTCGTCGCACTTCGTACTTCGCACCTCGCACAAAAATTCTTTAATCGTTCAATCGCAATAAAAAAACGAGTATCCTGCGGGAAAAATGGGATGTTGATATGTCTTTCTAGTAGAGGCTTTATTTTCAAAAATGAAATTTACTACGATGAAAGAATCAAATTATAAAGTGTTGAATAGTATTAAGACTTGGGCGGAGGCTGATCGTCCGCGTGAAAAATTATTGACAAAGGGGAAACACGTGCTTTCTGATGCAGAGTTATTGGCAATACTAATTGGCTCGGGGAGTTCCAGTGAATCGGCGGTGGCTTTGTGCCAGCGAATTTTGAAGTCGGTGGAGTATAACTTACATGAGCTGGGGAAATTGCGGGTGAGTGAATTGCAGAAATTTAAGGGGATTGGAGAAGCGAAGGCGGTGTCGATTGTAGCGGCTTTGGAATTGGGGAAGCGTAGACAGGCTTCACCGACTCAAAAGCGCATTACGATTAGTTGTAGTCGGGATTGTTATATGATTTTCCATCCTATTTTGGGAGATTTACCCCATGAGGAATTTTGGATTTTATTGTTGAATCGTGCGAATCGGGTGTTGAGTAAAAAACGCTTGAGTAGTGGTGGGATTTCAGGTACAGTGGCAGATAGTCGCTTGATTTTTAAGGAGGCGATTGAGTCTTTGGCGAGTTCTATTATTGTTTGTCATAACCATCCTTCGGGCAATCGAAAGCCCAGTCATTCTGATATAAATTTGACAGAGAAATTGGTGAAGGCGGGAAAGTTATTGGAAATTGCAGTATTGGATCATTTGATTGTGACAGAGAATGGTTACTATAGTTTTGCGGATGAGGGAAGGATTGGTTGATTGTGGGATTGTGGGATTGTGGGAAAAGTTAATATTACTTCTTCAACCCCACAAGCCCACACTATTTTTAATCTGCTAAAATCAGCTTGAGTACTTGTTTTTGCTTGGGTGTTTCAATTTGCAAGAAATATAATCCTGCTTCTAGTTGGTGTTGACGACGATTCCAACTGATGGTGTGCTTGCCTGTAGACAGTGGTCTACTATATAATTGAGTACGTTCACCTAACATATTGACCAGTATAATCGTCGTATGTTCTGCTTTGTCAATAAATAGTTCTAGAATCAGTTGATCTTGCACAGGATTTGGATAGGCTACTATTTGCTTATCTTCCTTCCAATCATCTATTGCTGTACTGGTATTGTTTTCATCATCTGGGTTTTCTTCCCCGTTTGGATTTTCATCTGGGTTCTCTTCTCCATTTGTGTTTTCACCTGGGTTTTCTTCCCCGTTTGGATTTTCCTCTGGGTTTTCTTCTCCATTTGTGTTTTCATCTGGATTCTCTTCCCCATTTGGATTTTCCTCTTCTTCTGCTTTTTGCTCAATAAGTGAACTTACTGAAGCATTTAAGATATTGCGATCTTTCCATTCTTCCGCATTTGTTTGGACAATAGCTACTAGTTTAATTTGTTGTGGATTCCATTCATCTGATAAAGTAGCCTTGTATTCGTAGGTATATGCTTGATTTGCTTCTATTGTTTCAGGCAAACTATTTTCGGTTCCCCACGCACCACCTAAAGCTTTCCGCAGCACATTACGGTGTACATAGTCAGGAATTGGGTTTCCAGCACCTTTGTACTGGTGATCTTCATAGGTATTGAAATAGTTGACTTGTGGATAACCTGGTACATCTTTCCAGACACTATCTTCAACGATCCAGAGATTCCAGCTAAATTGTTGGTCAGTAATTTGTTCGTGAAAATTGGCTGATAAAGAGACGCTTAGTTCTCTACTTTCCTTATCAAAGTTGATGGTCTCAAACGCTATATCGACGGCCGCTTTTTCAGCTAATCGCTCACTGATTTTTTCTTTAAGTGGTTCGTATTCAAATGAAAATTGTACAAATTGAAGATCGGGGAAGCGGAAGCGATCTATCAAGAAAGAGTTGACTCCTCCTCCTGTATAAGTTCGGCTAAGTTCTTCACTAGTTGGAATGGTCATTGGGTCATTCACATGAATATTGACCCCAAATAAATTATCTGGAAAATCTTGGTTTAACTGGTCGTAGGTAACTCTCCCTTCAGGACATAGACCACACCAAGAGGCGGTAAATTTTTCGAGAACGATAGTTCTATTTGATTCTTTTGACTGTGCCCAAAGTATCGAATTGCTTGTTAGCATCAATCCTAGTAGGAGTCCCCCAAACGTGAAAAATCTTTTCATATCAATTTGATGAAAGTAATTAAACAGATGAATCATTTATTAGATTATGGCTAAATGTGTGCCATAATTTATAAAACAATCTCAATTGTTACAATTTGTAAGGGATAGTACTAAACTTAGTAACGGATAATAACTTATTTCATTATTGTCCCATTCTCAGAACTTTTCACTTCTTCTGGTATTTCCGTCTCTATTTTCTTTGGAATATCACCTTCATTGTGTAGAGGCAAACGTACAAAGAAAGTAGTTGTTTTATTTTCGGTAGATTCGAACCATATTCGCCCTTCTGCTTCTTCGATAATACGTTTTGAGAGGGCTAAACCAATACCCATTCCAGAGTTTTTGGTGGTAAAGTTATGGACAAATACTTTTTCTTTCTTATCGTTGCTAATTCCAACTCCATTGTCGATCACACCAATCACAACAAAGGTACTTTTCTTTTTTACAGATACAATAATGATTCCTTCTCGGTTGTCGGGAATAGCTTGAATTGCATTTTTTACCAAATTATTAAATACCCGTAAAATTTGAGAGCGATCCACAAAGACATCACATTCTTCTTCGGGAAGGTATTTAAATATTTTGACATTTCTTGTTCCTTGATTTAAATTAACAACATTGCTAATAATCTGATTAATGTTTACAATTTCAGGCTTTGGTTCGGTCATTTTGGCTATTGCTGAAAAGTCTGTTGCAATTTTAGATAAAGTATCAATTTGCTCAATGAGTGTTTGAGAAGTTTTATCAGCAATCTCTTTCACTCGTTTATCATTTCGAGCAAAGGCATTTTGGAGATGCTGTAAACGCAGTTTCATGGCAGTAAGCGGATTATTGATTTCATGTGCTACTTGCCTTGCCATATCTTGCCATGCAGATTCCCGTTCTGAGTGCCTTAAATTAACAGCACTTTCATCGAGCTTAATAATGGTATTGTTATACTCTCGCCAAAGCCCTGCAATTTCTTCAGATCCAGTAAACATTTGTTGGTCCACCACCTCATTCTTTTGTCCTAATCGAATATTTTGTAGTTTTTCTCGTAGTAATGTTAGTGGGCGGGTTATATTATCAGCAATAATAATCGCTAATGTACCACTAATGATAAAGAACAAGATATACATATTTACCAAAGTAACGACAAAGGTGGACATTTCTTGCCTGATCTCTTCTCTTTGTACAAAATTAGGTATACCTAAATACCCAACTGTTTTCAATTCTTCTCCATTGATAGGGACATAAATAGACTGGTAACTCAAATCGCCTATTTGCTCCTCTTGAATATACTGACTTTGTGTATTAAAGTGCATCTCATAAAAAGCTTCAGGCTCCATCTTGGCGGCTACTAATTCTTTCTCAAAAATAATATCCATTGACGATTTTTTCAGATAGCCCAAAGTATCATACAAGTTGATTGTACTTGATTGATTTTCGGCAATATTCTGAATGCTCTCCGCCATTTTTTCAAACTGAAGGCTATCACTACTCAAATGAATATTATCATTGATTTGCTTATTTACAATACTGAGAATTTCATTAGACTCATCAATTAGTTTATTTTGATTGTGATTGGTTGTACTTTGATAAAAGTAGTAAGCAGTCACCATACCAATGGTAAGGAAACAACCCAGTGTAAGTAGGATTACGAAAAGGTTGATTCTATTCTTCAAAGAGTTTAGCATCATTTTTTTGATAGAAAACTCTTGTTTATCTTTTGGGAAAAATCTTGAAAAGAACGAGTAAATAAAAATACAGATACAAGTAATTCCGAATAAATACGCAATTAGAAATAAAAACTGAGAAAATAAATTACGGTCAAAACTTACCATAATAGTTTTCTTTGTTTTAGCAGGATTGTGGCAAAAATGAGAATAGCCATTATGACTAATATAATCTCTCTTATCACCTGTTGCTTCTTCTAATCGTAAGTCTTTAAAAACGGGAGATAACTTATTTTTATACTTATAATCTCCTTTTCTACTTACTACTTGATCTTTGTTATATACCGCAAAGCTATACTGTTTTTGGCTTTTAAATTTACCAGGAATTAATAACTCTGGATAGACATTATCAATATACCCATTAAATCGAGGTGCCAATTCAATACTTACAAAACCGATTTGCGATCCTCCTTTATCTTCATTGAAGATAGGCACCTTAGAAATATAATCATAGTTACCTGTTACAGGATTAGGAGCAAGGAAGGTATATTCAGTAATCAATCGACTATTCACGATTTTAGTACTGATGGCATCAACTTTTCCTTTCTTTTGCTTATCTGAATATAAGGAAAATCCCTTTTTCCCTTGAATCGTTACACTCACATTATAAGCGGAAAACTTATCTCTTATTATTTCTTTTCGAATATAGTCTGCTAGTGATTTTTTATTCAAATAGAGTGTAGTCATATACTTCTTAACGGTCTTACTATTCATAATCTCCGCATAAAAAGCATCCAAATGACGTTCTGCTTGCTCATCCTGATAAAGTTCTAAATCTTCTGCAAACTTCATACGGTTAGCCATCTCATTTGCCACTTCAAAACGCAATATGATAGTCGAAAATAAAAGGCAAAAAACAAAACCCCATATAAATAGATTTTTGAGATTGAAGGGTTCGTCTTTGTCCTGATGTAGTCCATCAGAGACGATAACAAACAAAATAGACCAACCGATAATTACAAGCTGTCCAGGTTGTTGTTGAACTGCCATATACACCAAAAGTGGTACAGCTATTACCGTTAAGTAAATGAGCTTATCTTTTAATTCAATGTTTAACTGTTCAACAATATTGGACAATTGTTGACAGAATAAAAAGAAGCAAAAAATAATTAAGAATAAGCAAATAAATCCGATAAAGGCATTTAGCTCAAATAAGACAAAATTGCGAATATGGAAGGTAATATTAAACTCTAAAGTGAGTAAGCGAATTAAATTATAAATCAGCCAACCAAGCCCTAGCAGGCTAATCATACAGGTGATGAACACACCCACCTTGCTAATATTTAAGAGCCGCTTACCTTCTTGATCAAAAAAGGTTTTAGGTAAACTAACATCTACATAGCGATATACAAATACACTAATGGCTGTAATCATCAATATGGAGATGAACATATTCCCTAAAGACCCAAAAGGGATAAAAGGGCCTACTTCTGTTTGTGTTTTAAATAAGTCCAACAACTCCAAATTCACAGGGATATTCAAAGAGAACATCATCTCCCTTAAGAGGAGATAAGTAATAAAGAGGAATAAGAAACCGTATAAGCCATTTCGATGCTGGGCAATATCTACAGACACAATGTAAAGCAGTAATAGCAGGAAAAAGATGCTCAAGAATTGCATAAAAATTGCCAACTTACTAAATGGCTGCGATACCGCATCTTCATCTTGATCTAGATAGATGGTAGATTCGTTATCTTGTTTACTATCTCCTACAGAAATAGCGCGTCCATCTACATCTTTTGTCGAAACTATTTTGTAAATAGAAGGAATGGACAGATAATCACTCGACTTGTTCTTTAAATATTTGTTTTGCCAACTATAATCATATTTCACTGGCTGCAAAGCATATACTACAACGTCGTAAAAAAAGTGATTGATATCAACTTCTGGGAGGGTGGGTTTTAATTTCGAAATTTGGTAATAACCATTGGCAATTTTATCCAAATTTCGACCTTCAGAATAACCCGCCAACACATGTTGCTCTGGAACCACATCAAATTTGCTCCAAAAAACAATTTTCTTTGATTTTTCAACAATGAAGGTATAGGACTTATTTTTTAAGGTAAGCAGTTCCTCTTTGGAATATTTCTTATCAATTATCTTACGTAGAAGTACGGTATCAGCAACCAATTCACTAAACTCATCATGTTGTTCTGCTAATTTTGTCGTAATTGACTTTTGGACAGAACCTATCTGGGCATTATACTTCACCCACTCATCCACTAAGATGGATAGAGCAAATAGTACAAATGCCAACAAGAGGATTTGTTTTCTATATTGCAATAATTGCTTCAAAACGGGGTTTAGATGATGATTGAGGTGTACATATAGAGGTAGGAGACACACCAGATTTGGGAAGTATCTCTAAACCAAAAATATATCAAAAAAAGTGCCAATTGGTAGTATCATCAACTATTTGACACAAAAATAACACAACAGCACCCATCCCTTACCAAATAGCCGCTACGGGTACTCAATTCCAGGATGTAATCGTATATCTACTTTAGGAATATTAGCTTCAAACTGTACATTAATCTGGTCAATTATTTCATTACACAGCATAGCACTTGCTTTTCTAGTAGGAGTATATCCATCTAAACTAAAAAAGTTTCCATTTATATAAGAACTATTTACTCGAAGCCCTTCGAAAGAAATCTCTCCTCTAGCCAATTCTTCAAAAAAGGATTTCATATCAATAAGCACCAAGCCATTATCATCCGCAACCGCTTTTATAGCTTGATTATAAGCCTTTAATGCCCTAGCATACTCCTTTTTTTCTTCTATATCCAAAACTGCCAAATCACTCAATGGGTATCTTCGATCCAAACCATATCTCCAACCCTGTGTATTTTGTATTCCCACCAAATCAGCCGTTTCTAGCAGCACGAAGTCTCCTTTTTTAGCCACAACCGTATCCGCCACACCATCTTCATCACGATCTGCCAATATCCATATAGGGAGGTTTTCTTGGCAGTTGTCTCTAAATCGCAAGGTATCAGTAGTCGCCGTATCCAAGCTATTGTGCAAAGTATTGAAATAAGTAAAATAAGGAAACGACAATACATCAGGAATATTCAATAACACACCTTGTTCTAGTGATCCTTCTTCCAAGATGGTATTAATCAACAAGTCATACTTATTTTTAAAAACTGTTCTATCTGTCAAAGGAGTTAAATCATTTAACTCATCTCCCCCTTCCATACAATACTGCAACAAATCTTGCATACCCAACCAGACCAACATAAAAGAAGGATCAAGCTCTCTAGTAGTTACAGCCACTTTTTGCAAATAAGTGGGATACTTATTTTGGTTTAAGATTCGCTTTGCATATGGCAATGCATCTTGAAAATGATCCCCTGGCTCTTCATCAATATGCCGCACTACCAATTTAGGCACACTCATATCATTAACCACAAAATCTTCCGCATCAAACCAATAAAGATCAGGTACTTCACGACTTAAGACAGGTTCCCAATACCCACAAGTATCTGTATATAACAATCTCAAGGACCAAAATCCCAAACCATTTTGAAAAGGAGGAATTTCTGTTTGTCGAAGACTATCTGGCCCAGGACTTACCAGTTCTGTTTGCTTTGCAAAAAGCTTCGCCAATGATTTCCGCTGTCTTACCGCATTCCATCCTCCATCTGAGTAACCCGCCATATAATCATCCCCAAGCACTAGCAACTGCGAAAAATCAGCCTGCCCAGCAGAAAGCTGATCTGGCTCACTCAAAGTTGGCTCACATCCCGTCCACACAGAACCAATGGCAAGTAGCAAACAAGCAAGTATTAATAAATGCCTCTTCATATTTTATAATTTGATAGAAACGCCCAATCCGAGGGTTAGATTATTTCCATTATAGGTTCCTGAAAAATTTTCAAACTCCGTATCAAATACCTTCTCCTCTCCGATCCCATAGCTGGCCGAAAAATCAAGGCTTAGCCTATCTATTGGACTAAAACTAAAACCACCATTCACCACGGTTTGATTTACATCTGGTGATTCCAACATAATAGTCGTCGAAGGTACTGGTGAATTAATCCGTTGAATTCCACCACGTAACAATAAAGTCATTTGCTGGTTATTAGGCATTACGTTCCACTGTCCTCCTAGCCCGATGGTAAAATTATCATCCACCAAATCGCGCCGCTTAAACTCCATCCTTGAACCCATATTAGGTAAGGCTTCAGAAAAATCAAACCGCCAATCTTCCAATTGCTCCCAGCCTGTTCTACTAATCGACAAAGTAATAAAAGACCGTTTTTCTTGCGCTAAATCCTTTTGTTGTTGATTGAGGAAATAAGTAATGCCAATATTCATCACATCAGGAATACGCATCAGAGTTGAAAATTCAATAGAATCATAATTCGCGGCAAGTGAATTAGGTACTTCTGCCATAACGTCTCCATCTCCTGGCCACACCTTAATACGCGTTCTGGAACGGTAATTAATACCAATTGCAAAATTATCCATAGGAAGCATATAACAACCCAAGTTAAATGCAAAACCATTTCCATTGCCTTTCACACCTAAACTATAAATCTCATCCGACGTCCCCTGCCCAGAAATCGGCAATGCCCACTTCGCCTCTACTCCACCAACTGTATAAATGAGTCCCACCCCCAAACCAATCCGATCATTCACCCTAAAACTCACCGTTGGTTGATAATACCGCGTCCACAATTTAAATTGCTGCACCAAGTACCTCCCTACCCAATCATTCCCATAATCCAAGTCAGCTTGATGTGGATTATACACTGCCAAACCTAGCTTTATTCGTCCTTGTAATTTTTCACCAGGCACAGTCATAAAACCATAGCCCCCATACAAAAACCCCAAAGGCATATCCACTTCAGTCAATTCTCCGCTATTGTGTTGCAAACGCATATCAGTACGAAGGGCATGCAAACTTCCATGAATATGTGTTCCATTTAAGAAACTAGTAGTTGCAGGATTGTAATACAAACTCGCCGCTCCCAAAGGTGCAGCCGACAATTCTGCTCCAATCCCCGTTTCCTTAGCTCCTTGTCCATTCTTTTGAGAACCAGTAGCCAACAAGGTCCAGTTTGTTAGTAGCAGTATAAAAAGCGTTAAAATAGCTCGTGACATTTTTGAATTTTATTTTTTTGGGCGTGCCCCCATTTTTGCCCATCGAAACCTGTCAGGTTCAAGAAATTCCGTAATTGAGCTTTGAAGGCACTCATTAAAAACCTAACAGGTTGATGGGCAAAAATGGGGTCGGGCTTTCGGCTAATAGTTGGCTCATACCCGCTTGTTCCGCATAGTCCTAGCAGTGTCTTCCGCTGTCAGCCCTGCTAGTCCTTGCTTCACAAAGCGGCTATTTCACCAAGCTACCGCCTCTATCCCTCACGCGGAAAACGTTCGACGGTTGAACGTGCGACGTCCGACGGTTGAACGATGGACTTTAAAAGTTAAATCGCACCCCTAAATTCAATCCTACCGCATTATAATTTCCTTTAATCGCCAACTCATTCGTAGGTAAAGAGTCATCATAATTTGGATTGGTTGTTCCTGTCAAAGGATCTACTTCCCAGTTATTACTTGGATTTAGCTCATCTACATACTCGATATTTAGAAGGCCTACGGTAGCATCAGGTGTAGGAATCTCATTACCACCAATTGTAGCACTGAGGGTAAAATCAGTAATTTCGGTCTTATCAGTCGTTACCATAATAGATTCGAAAGCTACTTCTCCATAGACGGAGATTTTCTTAGAAAGGTTGAGGCTCAGTCCTACTGCACCATTATATCCAAAGGTAGGTCTACCATTTGTAATAGCAGTTGCTTCAATATCAGCAACTAAGCCATTAATAGGAGTGCCTACTAAAAGTAATCTATTAATTTCATCGTGTACGCTTCTATTGAGAACTACTTCTCCTCCTAGAGGCACTAACACACCGAATCGAGTATGAGGCTGAACCAATTTCCCTTTCCCACGAGCTACAAAAGTAATAGTAGAACGATATTGTTTGGAGTATACTTTAGAAACATCTGAAAAACCTGGTAGTTTTATAACATCACGTTCCACCTCTCTAGTTCTAAAATAGTGGAATCCTAGTTCCATTCCGAAGTGATTATTAAACATATACCCTAAAGCAGCTCCAGCACTAAATCCGCCACCAAGTGTTGTATAGTCATTCGTAACCGCAAAATCAGTCCACTCACCTGTTTCACTAATAGTTCGTACATCGTAATTGGTACTCATTACTTCAGGTAAGGTGGGGAAGAAAATGCCTCCTTTTGCCACTATATAAAGTCCTTTCCCGTCATTATCATTGTGATGATGATACTCTGGATCGTCATCATGCGTTCCATCTACGTTTCTCAAGGAGTTTTGTGTTTCTTCTTTTGCTTTTGCTTTAACTCTAGTTTGACTAAAAGCATCCATATTGGAAGAAACAACTAGAATAACTAGTAACAGTAATAACTTTCTCATGTTATATAGGTTTTTATAAGTAAGGAATAATTTACGATTAACGGTGAAACGGTTGACGGTTGAACGGTGAAACGATTGACGTCCGACGGTTAACGGTTGAATGGTGAAACGATTGACGGTTGAACGGTTAACGTCCGACGTAAATAGTCGCACTTTGATAAGTATAGCGTAACGCCATCCAATCATGCAGTCATCCCGTCATCCAATCATGCAGTCATCCCGTCATCCAATCATGCAGTCATCCAATCATTGAACCCACCCCTAGCCCCCAAGGAGGGGAATGCGTGAGGGATAGTAGTGGTAGCTTGGTGTAGTAGAAAGGTTGTGAAGCTTCGACTAGCAGGGCTGACAACGGAAGACACTGCTAGGCGATATAGCGGAACACCTTTTCTACCAGCCAACTACAAGCGGATAGCCCGACCCTTTTCACCTCGTGTAGTTCATGCGAAGACGCATGAACGGGCGAGGTGAAAAGGGGCACGCCCATCTTGTTATTGAATAGAATTTCAGTGTTAAAAAAGCAATTCTAATACTCAACCCTTAAAGATAAATAAATATTAAATTCTTGCCCTTTTTTACTGCTTTTTTTTGTCTTTCTGGTAAAACAAGCGACTAGGAATATAATTAAGTGAGAACACCTCACGTTATTTTACGGTAACATGTCAGGGATTTATCATTATCTTTGTACGTTTTTTGTCTCCAATAACTCAAACACACAAACAATTTACAAATTTTATACATGAAAACAAGACTTATACTACCTATCCTATTTTTACTCATAGGAGCATTGTTATTTAATGGCTGTACCAAAGAGTTTACTTGTACAGATGGAAAGCAAAATCAAGGAGAAACAGGAATTGATTGTGGGGGTCCTTGTGATGCTTGTAGCACCCTTCCTGCTTGTGCTAATGGGGTACAAGATGCGACTGAATTAGGGATCGATTGTGGGGGTAGCTGCGCTCCTTGTCCAGAGGTGGCAAGTTGTAGTGATGGTATTAAAAACCAGGATGAGGAAGATATAGATTGTGGTGGGGTGTGCCCTGCTTGTGATGGGAATCCTACCGAAGGAACTTGTAATGATGGTATCCAAAATCAGGATGAAGAAGGAATTGATTGTGGGGGTAGTTGTTCTACTCCTTGTGATGGTAATCCTAC
>JAHDHP010000121.1 GCA_020631245.1 Bacteroidota bacterium
AGAGAGCGAATTGCAAAAAAAAACATGCAACATCTTTCTATGGACTATGGACTGATCGCTATTGACTAAAAATCTGACTCCTGAAACCTGTCTCCTTTATAGCTCTTACAACTCAGAAAAAGGAGGAATCTCTTCCAAGTATTCAATATTTCGAGTTTCGAAATGAATTTGACAACAGTAGTGATGTAGTCCATTACTCACCAATAAATAGGGGACTTGTAAGGCGAGGTTATAGCGGGCAATTTGGTCGAATACAGCTTGAGTAATGGGTACATTGGGAGCTTTACACTCCACTAATAAGCGGGCTTTTCCTTGCCGATTAAAGACGACAATATCGGTTCGTTTGAATAAAGCGTTGACTCGTAAACCTTTTTCGATGCCTATGAGTCCTTTGGGGCATTTTTTTTCCTCCATTAAATAACAAATCAAATGTTGGCGTACCCACTCTTCGGGGGTCAAGACAAAGTACTTTTTACGAATCGGATCAAAAATATATTTTTTCCCCTCCTTTTCTTGTAGCTTAAATGTATATTGTGGGAATGCGAGTTGTTGCATAAATTTGTATGACTATTTATTGATAGAAACCCTTTTTCTATGGAGTATTCTGCTATTAGAAATCACCTTAAAACTAAGGAGTATTATCCTATTTACTTGTTACATGGCCCAGAGTCTTTCTTTATCGACGAAATTACGAAGCATTTAGAAGAAAATATATTGACAGAACAAGAAAAGAGCTTTAATCAGTTGGTAGTGTATGGGCAAGATACGGATGTAGAAGGAATAATTGGTGCTGCAAGGAGGTATCCAATGATGTCGAAATACCAGGTGGTAATCGTAAAGGAAGCCCAAAATATTAGAGATATTAGCCGCCTACATGTGTATGCCGAAAAACCACTTAAATCGACAATTTTGGTGATTAATCATAAGGAAAAAAAAATACCAGGAACTACTAAATTGGTCAAAGCAATTCAGAAATGTGGGATTGTCTTTTCTTCCGATAAAATAAGAGATTATAAAATACCGCGTTGGATAGAGCAACATGTAGCGGGAAAAGGGTATAAAATTCAAGGATCTGCTGTTCAATTATTGGCAGATCATTTAGGACAAAATCTCTCGCAAATAGCGAATGAGCTGGATAAGTTGATGTTGAATATTGGAGAAGTGGAGGAAATAACCCAACAACATATTACTGATAATATTGGGATCAATAGAGATTATAATGTCTTTGAGTTTCAAAAAGCCCTAATTGTAAAAAACCAAACAAAAGTATATCGTATTGCTGATTATTTTGCAAGCAATCCTAAAGCTGCGCCATTCGTGGTGATTTTAGCTATTTTATATCGCTTTTTTAGCAAACTATGGGTGTTTTATCAAGTGCGTCGAAAAAGGGAAGCAGAAATAATGGAAGCATTACAAGTAAGGAACCGCTTTGCTTTACAAGATTATCAAAAGGGAGTTAATCATTATACTATTCATCAGGTGAAGCGAGCAATACGTTTATTACACGAATACGATCTAAAATTGAAAGGTGTCAATAATGTCGGTACGAAAGAAGGAGAGCTATTACGTGAATTATCTTTTCAGTTAATGGTTTAGAATTTCTATTTTTGTGATAATTTCACAAATTCGTATCTTCTACAACAAATATTATCCAAAGTATAAAATTAGGTATCAATGAAAAGGTTTTTCAATTTACTGCTATTAGTTGCATTACCTTTCTGTCTCAAAGCACAGGAAGGAATAGATGTAAATTCAATAGAGCGACTTCCTTCTTGGGAAGAATTGGTTCAGCCAGAAAAGCTAACCAAAAATGTTATTTCTCATAGTCGTCAATTGGCGAAAAGTGAAGTGGCTACTTTTGACGAAGAATTAGCTCCTTTTTATCATGGAGTAGCTTCGGGAGATCCTTTATCAGATCGGGTGATTATTTGGACTAGGGTTACTCCTGATCTTCTTTTTGATGGGGTAGAGATACCAGTATCTTGGCGAATGGCTACTGATCCTGAATTGACAGATATTGTAGCGGAAGGAGAATTTTCTACTAATATGGATCGTGATTATACCGTAAAAGTAGATGTGACAGGTTTAGAAGCGGGTACTACTTATTATTATGGCTTTACAGCTTTTGATGCACATTCTTTGACAGGACGTACCAAAACAGTAACTACTGGTTCGCCTGATAACCTTCGCTTTGGAGTAACATCTTGTTCACATTACCAACAAGGTTTTTTTAATGCCTATGGAAATTTAGCGGAACAACTTGATTTAGATGCGATTTTCCACTTAGGGGATTATATTTATGAATATGGAACTTATAGTGATTTTTTAGAGGAAGGAGATACTGTTTTTCCGCGTCCTCATGATCCTGAAAACGAGATTATATCTTTAGAAGATTATCGTACCCGCCATAGTTTATACAAACTTGATCCTAATCTTCGTAAGGTACATCAACAGTTTCCGTTTATCAATATTTGGGATGACCATGAAACGGCGAATGATTCTTGGAAAGATGGGGCACAAAATCATGACCCTGCTACTGAGGGAGACTGGGAAACGCGTAAAAATAATGGTATTCAGGCTTTCTTTGAGTGGTTGCCTGTTCGAGAAGCTGAAGGAGGCGGACCTACTAAAATCTACCGTACTTTTAAGTATGGTGACTTGGTAGATTTTATTATGATTGATACGCGCTTAGAAGGTCGAATGAAACAGGCGGAAAATGAGGAAGAACAGAACGACCCAAATCGCACACTTTTAGGAGCAGAACAGTATGATTGGTTGGTAAACGAATTGAATAACTCAACAGCTAAATGGACTGTTTTAGGTAATCAGGTTATTTTTACTCCTGTTAATTTACTAGGTTTACCAGGTAGTGAAGATATGTGGAATGGTTATCCAGCAGAGCGCGAGAAGCTAATAGAAGTACTAAAGAATATTGATAATTTTATCATTATTACAGGTGATTTTCATATGGGTATAGCTGCAGATATAACGCCTGATCCTGGAAAGCCTGGAGAATCAATAGGAGCTGAATTTGTAGTGCCTAGTATTTCTACTGCTAATGTAGATGAATTAGAAGACCTTATCAGGGAAGTTGTACCCACCATTGATATTAATGCGATAGATGATCTTGCTAAAACGGTCAATAGACAATTAAAGTATTTCAACACCTTTGATCATGGGTTTTATATTTTAGATGTAAAAACAAACCAAGCACAGGTAGATTTTTACTATACAGAAAGTATCTTAGAGGAAGCTACAGGCTATCGTCAAGAAGGGTCTTATGTAGTTAAAGACCAAGAGTCATTTTTGACAGAAGTGGAGGAGGCTGCTCCAAGTGCAGAGGCAGCACCTGCTGCGCCAGCAGATCCGCCATTATTTATTCATACAGGTATTAAAGATCGAAATGCAGCAAACAGTAGCCTGATTATTTTAGCACATTATCCGAATCCAGCGATTGAGCGTAGTGATTTGGTATATGCTTTATCGAAACCAATGACGATCAAGGCAGGCTTATATGATGTAAGTGGTAAATTGGTGAAGAACTTATTTCAAGGACAACAGCAAGCAGGAGTGTATAGTTTGCGTGCAGAAGTAGGTGAATTGGCTGCTGGTATTTACTTCTTCCAAATCGAAACAGAAGAGGGGAGAGTAAGTAAAAAGCTAATTGTGGAGTAAAGAAAAAAGTACAATTGAAAATTAAAAAGCCCGCTTGATTAATTTCAAGCGGGCTTAATTTTTATCATTGAAATCAATGAAAAAAATCTACATGTTTTTCTCAGACGTTTATTCGATTCTTCAATGTCTTTAATAATTAAGGCATTAAAAAGTATCGTTCATTCCCTATGTCAATAAACTCGACTTCCTTTTTAAAATTGACATACACATATGCTTTTTTTATTTTTCCCTTCAAGTCTAAATCAATACGTGCTTTAATAGCGGGGTTTTCTTTGACCTTATACTCAAAGGTTTTGGCATTTTTGATTTCAAAGGAGCCATGATGCGTTACTAATTCGTTTTCTTTAAAATCAAAATAGAAGTTGTCATCTTTTCTAATTTTCTCTTGTTCGCCTCCGTTCGATAAATCGGCAACATACGTATAAGGTGTAATTTTCTTACCTACCAAATTACTATACGTGCGAATAAAATATTTACTACGAGTGGTAAAGTAGCTCTTATCTTCTGCTAGATCATAAGCTGATTTTTCGGCAAGGTAATAACTGTGTTCTCCCCACTTTTTAGAATAGAAGTAAAATAAAAAGACATAATTATCTTGATCCAACACCGCTTTTAACTTAGCAGGACGATTCCGTTTATCCATCAACTCAAAGACAAAGCCGACTTTTGATTTGTACTTATTAGAGATATAAAATGGTTCTGGTAACTCTTTGGAACCTTCAAAAATGACTTGATTTTTAGAAAAACGAATAACGACTTTTCCTGCTTTTATAGGATCGGGTTCTTCAATTTCAAGTTGATAAGCGGCAGGTACGAATACTTGATCGTTAAATTCGTGAATAACCCGATATTTTTTATCTGTGATATAACTAAACTCCATATTCTTTTGTGCCAAGCTATATTGGCTAGTGACACAAAATAAAGAACAGAAGCAGATAAGGAATAATATGATTCGCATAATTACAATGTTTAAATGGTTAGCTAGATAAATTTAATACGATGGGCGAATCAACGTGAATATATACGTGGAAAATTTAAACATGTTGCACTTTTTTACAAATTGTAAAAAGCTTGGTGAATACCTAATTAGGTATTGGTTGTGCAATGTTATTTGATGCTCGAAAATGCTTGCCGCAATAGTTGTTCCTGATCACCACCGACCTTAATAAAGGCAGCAGGTTGACCAATTGGAGCCGCTACGGTTTTCCATTGTTCTCCGTTGATCTGTTCACCCGTCCAAATATTTTCCCATAAACCAGCAGGAAAATAACCTTTGATTTCCTCTTGTTTAGGGGTGAGCACTGGTAATACCAGCAAATCTGCACCCACTAAAAATTGATGGGCTAAATAGTAAGTTTGGGGATCGCTAGGGTAGTGAAGGTAAAGATGGCGGACGAGTGGCCAACCGTATTGATGGTGTTCCTCCATACAAAGTTTAAAGTAGTCTTTTAATTCGTAGTGAAGCTTGCCTATTTTGGCAAAAAAATCAGTCGCTTCTTTATCCGTATAAGGCTGTACATTCTTTTCGGGCATCAAGCCTTCATGGGTTCTAAAAATGGGGCTAAAAGCATTTAATTCACTCCAACGATAAAACAATTCTCGATCTCGATGGGTCTTATAAAACGGAATATTTACATTTGTATATCCCCCTATATCACTATGATTTAATGCCAAACCACTCATACCACTTGACAACATGGCAGGTACGGTAGATACTAGCCCGTCATGCTTTCCCCAAGAAACCAATTGGTCGCCCATCCAAAACAAGGTACTGTACTTATTGGAGTAACTATAGCCTGCACGCGTGAAAAAAACAATTTTTCCTAAGTTGCCTGTTTCTTCTATCGCTTCTCGGTTCAAACGTGCCCATTCAACAGGGTATTTGTTGTGGTAGGACTCTGCTGATTCACCCGAATGAATCTTCGCATCCCAGGGGAGCCACTCCGCATAATCCGCCATCCAGCCGCTCAAGCCCTGTTCAATCATATTGGTTTTGATAATATTTTTCAACCACTCAAAAGCCGCTGGATTACTCAAATCTACTAAGTAGGCAGGAAAGCCCGCCGTTTTAATTAAGTAGTCATTTCCGTTGGGGTCTTTTACCAAATAGCCCTTCGCTTTTGCCTCTTCACACATAGCGCCTTCATTAGCCAAAAACGAATTAACATAGCCCAAGACTTGCACGCCTTCTGCATTCATCTCTTTACAAAAATCCTTAAATTGAGGATAGCTTTTTTCATCCGATTCCCAAATCCACCACAATTGTGAGCCGAAGCGCGTTTTGCGTTTGCCCACCCAATCTTGAATCCAAATTGCCGATACAGGGTTACCCGCTGCTTTGGCTTCCTTCACCATCTTTCTTGCCTTATCTGCTCCTCCTTGCAAACCTATCCAAGTGCCATAAGCCCAGTCGGGTAGTTTGGGGAAACGCCCTGTTAAAGTTGTGTATTTTTCAAGGAGTGATAGTGGACTATCTGCTTGCCAAAAGGTCAAATGAGCTTGGTGATCCCACAATTCTAATCGCACCTTATCGGAACGTTCTAGGTCAAATGTCATATAGGTGCTATTATGCACAAAGCAGGCTTTATTTTCGGTACTCAAATAAAAAGGGATGGGAGCATAAGATGTATATTCATTACCAGATGAACCTACCATTTTTACTAATCCTGTTACGGGTTTATCACCTCGGCCAATTCCCTGTTCTTCCGAAAAAATAAAAGGTTTTTTACCTTTCATATTGACTT
This sequence comes from Bacteroidota bacterium, assembly GCA_020631245.1. GTDB lineage: Bacteria > Bacteroidota > Bacteroidia > Chitinophagales > UBA2359 > JAHDHP01. The sequence goes on from JAHDHP010000121.1 coordinate 6,420, forward strand.
GCGAATATTGCTCCCCAAAGCCAAAAAACTGTTCTTCTTCTTTAGCTCCCCAAGTTAAAAAAATACGGTTGTAGCTTGTATCTGATAGGCTCACTTTCCAATCTACTCGCCCATCTTCCATGCTAATAAATTGCATTTCATATTTACAGTCGCAATCTTCAAAATGCCCTTTCAATACGAGTTGATTCGATTCTTTTATCGTCTCATCAATTACTTGTTGGGTACAACGCTCCTTCACTTTATCCTTGAAATGAAAAGAAGCCATTTTATACTTCACCTTTGGAGTTGATTTGGCAATGGTTAAAAATGGTCGTTCGCGGTTAAAATCAATAAATGCTTGTTGTTCTTTTGCTTGATACAAAAACCAGCGAGTATGGCAGTGATTTTCGCGCATTTGTATATTTGACTGAGCAATGGAATGGGCTATTGAAAGGATAAAATACAAAGTAACTAATGCGACTACTCGCTTCATATTCGTAGGTCTTTTTGTGAAGGCTGTAAGAGGCTGTCTTGATTTTACAATCAGGCTTAGAAAAGCCATCTTTTTCGCCCCAATTATGTCTTTTTTTCGCCTAATAGCTCTGCTATTAACCTCAAAAAAGCCTACATTGGAACAAAAAATGTAGGCTTTTCAGCTCCAATTCTAAAATCAAGACAGCCTCTAAGATAATGAAAAATGCGATTAATGGTGAAACGGTTGAACGGTTAAAATTGTGCGGAGTGCGAGGTGTGATGAGAAATGTGTGCGTAACGCCATTCAGTCATTCACTCATTCGCACATTCACTCATTGTTCCGCGCAAGGGATAGTAGCGGTAGCTTGCTGAAATAGAAAGGTAGTGAGGCAATGACTAGCAGGGCTGACGGAGGAAGACACTGCTAGGCATTATGCTGAACACCTTTTCTATGAAGCAACTACAAGCGGATAGCCCGACCCGTAAGGGATGCGCCCAGATAAAAAAATACCGTTAAATAAGTCTATGGTACCGTTAAATTATTGGAGTTTATAAAGTTCTTAATATCCTTTATTATTGTAACATCAAAAGAATAAACCTCATTATATAGACGACTTATTGAACCTTAGTGTTCCCATTATGTAAAGGGGATTGTAATTGTTGGATAGACATGTAATCAAACAATACACCCCTTTTTTTTTTATTGCCTAATAACCCATTAAATTGTACTATATTTATAGTATTTCTAACGCATTTATCTACTATGAAGTTAAAAGCGATTTTAATTGATGATGAAAGAAGTAGCTTGGCAAATCTTTCCTATAATATAAGTGCGTATTTCAAAGAGCAAATCGAAATAGTTGCACAGACAACAGACCCCTTTAAAGGGCTTGAACTAATAAAAACTCACCAGCCCGATATTTTATTCTTAGATATAAAAATGCCTAAATTAGATGGCTTTCAATTGTTAGAAAAAATTCCTGAAAAAGCTTTTTTCCTTATTTTTACGACCGCTTATAGTAATTATGGTGTTAGAGCCATAAAAGCGAGTGCTTTTGATTATTTATTGAAACCGATTGATCCACTTGAGTTAAAAGCAACGGTTGAACGGATTATACAAATTATTTCCCTGCAAAATAATAAAACAAATGGCTTAAGAGGTATGAAACATGCCTTGAATCTATTAATGAAAAATATAAAGAGTAAGACTTATCCGAGTCAAATTATTGTGCCTTATCAAGATGGGTCGAAAACAATAATAGTTGACGACATATTGTATATAATAGCGGATGTTAATTATTCGGTTATTCATATAAAGAATCAAGGTCGTTTAATTGTTTCTAGAACCTTAAAGTCATTTGAGGAATTATTAGATGTTAATCAGTTTTTTCGTATTCATAAGTCCTATCTTGTCAATTCAAAGTATGTAACACAAGTGGTCAAAAAGGAGCAACATTGTGTGAAGTTAGAAGGAGGTGAGGAATTGCCTATTGCTCGCAGAAGAACGAAAGCTATATTAGATAAATTAGGAACTAAATGAAATGGAGAACATGTTTATTGATGATTTTTCTTGTCATTTTTCAAGTTTCATTGAAAGGTCAATCGGTGAGCATTATTCCTATTTTGGAAGAGGAACTTCCTAGCCAAACTGTGTGGTGTACCTACCAAGATAAACTCGGATATATTTGGATGGCTACCAAAGAAGGACTTTGTAGATATGATGGTACCAGACTGAATATTTATAGACGTAAGGATGGATTGTGGGGAAATAACATTACTTGGATTTCTGAGCATGAAGATGGAAATATAGTCGTTGCTACCTATAAGAAAGGATTGACCAAAGTTCAAATCAATCATATACCCACCTTTGAAAGAATAGAGCCTAGTCTGACCGTCAATTATGATGTGTACCTACGTGATAGTACGATCTACATGCAAGACAAGGAGTTCTCTTTAAAAGATAAAACCTTTAATAATAGACGAAAGAAAAAGGGGGTAAGTTTTGATAGACGTATGTACCCTTGGGGAAAGGATCATTTCTTAATTACTTCACAAAATAATGACTTGGTAAGCTATCAGTTTCGAGAAGGTAGTATAGAGTCCGTTTTCAGTATAAATAATGATGATTCCTTCTATTCAATCTTTGTCAATAAAGAGCAAGAAGAAGTTTTGGTTGGTGCTAAATCGAAAGTGTATCAACTGAAAAACTTTCAGTTGGAAAAAATAATAGAGGCAGGTTTGCCAGTTGAGGGTATTACTAACTATCTATTACAAGATCAGCAAGGAACCATTTATGCTGCCAATAGTAAATTGGGTTTGTTTATAAAAAGGAAGACCGATGTTTCTTTTAGAGGCTTTACAAAAGATACACCATTAGGTAATACGGTGATCAATCATCTTATGGAAGACAATGCAGGGAATATTTGGTTGTCGTCTTGGGGAAAAGGATTGTCAATGATTCCACATACACCCTTTCACAATTATCAAGTAGAAAAAGAGATTCCAACCAATACCATTCAAGAAATTCATGCTGCTCCCGTCACAGGGGAGTTTTTTGTTAGTAGTTTAGATGATATTTATAAGTTTGAACCCTCTACTCAAACATACATTCCCTTACATATTTCTAAAAATGTAAGTGGGTTGGCAAATTATGGGCGAATTTTAAGTGATCAAAAAGGGAATTTAGTGATCAAAAACTATCTAAATGACTCCCTAATTGTTCAAGTACCTACTTCCCCCAATTTCAATAAAAAAGTGTATGCCTTAACCCATCTACACAACGCCTATTATAGTCATTCAGGAGCATTTAATTTACATTACAAAGGAGAAGGAGATACTATTATCCTTAGAAGTTTTGATCTGATAAATGATAAGTTACAACACATTCAAGATAAAAAAGTACATAGCGAAGTAGATATAAGAGCTACTGCTAATGAACCGTTTTACTTTGATAGCCTACAATTTTGGCAAGTCTTTAAAATAGGACTTTTAAAGTACGACTTTGCGAATGGTAATGTTTATAACTCCCAACAAGATACTACTTCGTTTTTTACTGAAACCATATATGATGCGATTACCCATAAAATGACTGCTCGGTCGGCAAATGAAATATGGTTTGCTACAGATAAGGGACTCATTTCCTACATTGATAAGGAGTGGAATGCCTACGGATTAGAAGATGGACTTCTTGCTGAAACAATCAAGGATATAGCCTTTGATAAAGAAGGTCATATATGGTTGGCAACCAATAAAGGCTTAATCTATTTTGATCGGCAACAATTTTATACCTTTAATCAAAAAAATGGACTCTTTTCCAACAATATATACCATGTAGAATATGATCTACAAAATAATATCATTTATGCCGCCAATAATAAAGGGGTAGCCAAAGTCGGAAAGACAACGCTCTTAGGGCATTTTAAGATGGAGCCGACAGCTTTTTATCTGCAAGAAATAAGTATTGATGGACGCACACCGTCATTAAACAATGAAGTAGAACTTCAAGCCCAAGATCGAGCGATCACTTTCAAGGTCGCGCTGTGTGATTTTAAAACAATAGATGCAGCAAAATATGAATATCGCTTAAATAATCAAGAATGGTTTCCCTTCGAAAAAGGAGTACTAACTTTAGGAAACTTAAGCCCCGATCAATACGAAATCAAATTCAGAGCAAATAAAGGGCAACATACTTGGGTACAGACACCCACTTATACCTTTACCGTATTAGCCAAATGGTATCAAACTATCTATTTTTATCTCTTTCTCCTAGCCTTAACCATTTTAGGCAGCTACCTTATCGCCCGTTTTTTCATCAACAGAAATCAGCAAAAAGCCCAAAAAGAAATAGCCCTCAATCGAAGAATAGCCGATCTAGAACAACGCGCCTTGAGTGCCTCCATGAATCCTCATTTTATATTCAATGTCCTCAATGCCATCCAGGAATATGTTCAAAAAGAAGACATCCAACAAACCAATCATTATATCGCAAAATTTGGGCAGCTCATTCGCCTATATTTAAAAGCATCTCTCAAAAAAAACATTCCCTTACAAGAAGAACTAGAGCTAGTAGAAAAATACCTTCATCTAGAGAAACTACGTTTTGAAGACAGTTTTAATTGGTCCTTAGATATCGATGACTCTCTGGAAACAGAATTATTTCTCATTCCGACGATGATTATACAACCCTATGTCGAAAATGCCATTTTGCATGGTATTCGCCCGAAAGGAGGAGGCACTGTGCAAATAAGTTGTTATGAACAAGATGATTACTTATACATTCATATTTCCGACGATGGGGTAGGTATCTCCGAACAACAATCCTCCTCCAATCACCTGCAATTGGCTTCCCAAATTACCCAAGAACGCATACAGTTATTTGGTGCAGAAATCAATCGTCCAGGTACTGTGAAAATGGAGTCTACTAGCAACAAAGGGACAACTGTACTAATAAAACTACCTATTATTATAGAGTAGTTGGGCGTGCCCTTTCGCAGGTTTTGGAGGATTGCGGGTTTAAGAAATTAACGCGTAACGCTCACACAATCCCTCGAACCCACAATCCCCCAATCCCTGCTTCAGGTCGGGCTATCCACTCGTAGTTGTCTCGTAGAAAAGGGGTGTGGCTATCTTTGCTGGCAGTGTCTTCCTCCGTCAGCCCTGCCAGCAAAAGCCACACTACCTTTCTACTTCGCCAAGCTACCGTTTCTATCCCTCACGCGAAAAACGATGGAACGATTGACGATTGAACGTCCGACGGAGCTACACCAGCATCATCGTAAATCGTTAAACCGCTAATCGTCCACCCGTTCAACCGTCCAACCGTCAACCGTTCAACCGTTCAATCGTTCAACCGCTTCACCTCCTCCATCAACTTTAT
>JAHDHP010000122.1 GCA_020631245.1 Bacteroidota bacterium
CAGTGTCTTCCGCTGTCAGCCCTGCTAGTCATTGCTTCACAAAAGCGGCTATTTCACCAAGCTACCACTACTATCCCTCACGCAAAACAATGAGTGAATGAGTGATTGTGAGAATGAATGAATAAGCGTAACGCAACATTCACTCAGTCGCTCATTCATTCATTATTGCATTGCTAATTTTTCCTCTCCCTTACACTCCTCCCCAGGCATCTTCCCACAAACCGTACACTCCCCAATAGCGGTCTTCAACATCGGGTTATTCTGTGCGCAAGAACCTCGAAACTCACCTCCTTTAATCAGAAACATACGAATGCCCACCCCCACAAAAACAAAAGAGATAACTACCAAGGTCAATAAAAAAGTCGGTAACATATTTGCTCATTTAAAAGTAACAATATAATTTTTACACAATCCCACAATCCCACAATCCCACAATTATTTAACAACGTCCACAAAGATAAGTTTTAAAAACCATACCTTTGCACCTCAATCAAAAACAAAAAAGAATGAACAGCCTCCAAGATAAACTAGCCGCCTTCGAACGCATCCTCCTCATGATGGATGAACTACGAGAAAAATGCCCCTGGGATCGCAAGCAAACCTTCGAAACCCTACGCCACCTCACCATCGAAGAAGTCTATGAACTAGGCGATGCCATTACTGAAAACGATCTATCTGAAATCAAAGAGGAACTAGGAGACATCCTATTACACATGGTATTTTACGCCAAAATTGGAGAAGAAAAAGGAGCTTTCGATATAGCCAGTGTTATTCATGCGCTCTGCGATAAAATGGAACGACGCCACCCGCACATATATGGAGATGTAGAAGTAAAAGATGATGTAGAAGTAGCACAAAATTGGGAACAACTCAAACTCAAAGAAGGGAAATCCACACTTGGAGGAGTGCCGAAATCTTTACCCGCAATGGTCAAAGCCTACCGCATCCAAGAAAAAGCCAAAAAAGTGGGTTTTGAATGGGAAACCAAAGAGCAAGTATGGGAAAAAGTAGAAGAGGAAATGGGAGAGTTAAAAGAGGCAATGAACGAAAAAACACAAGCAGAAGTCGAAGAGGAATTTGGAGACCTCCTATTCTCTATGATTAATTACTCTCGTTTCATAGAAGTAGACCCTGAATTTGCGCTCGAAAAAACCAACAAAAAATTTATCGCTCGTTTTCAAGAAATGGAGCGTATTGCCAAAGAAGACGGCAAACAATTAGCCGATATGACCCTCGAAGAAATGGATGGGATTTGGAACGAAATTAAACACAAATTTCATTAATGCCCATGCATGTAGAGACGTTGCGTGCAACGTCTTTTTATATGTTTGTAATATATCTGTGTTGTATGTTCCCGCCAGCGTCCTCGCTGGTGGTCATCTGACTCCTGAAACCTGTCGCCTGACTCCTTTTTTTACCGAATCAACGTAATCTGCCCCTTCTCCAATTTCTCCTCTGTCTCCCCAAACACCCGATACCGCACCTGATACACATAAACGCCCATTGGTTGAATATCTCCCTCCGTTGTACCATCCCAACTCGCTTCTAAACCACTACTGCGAAACACCTCATTTCCCCAGCGATTAAAAATTTGGAAATCAAGTACCTCTTCCACACCAAGAGGGAGAAGCTTCAATTCATCATTTAGATTATCTCCATTCGGACTAAAGGCCGAAGCAATCAAAATGCTAGGTTCTTGAATCACAACTACCTCTTTGGTCAACTCTACGGTACAACCATAATCCGTATGTAGAATCATGGTATAAAGGGTCGTCGTACTAGGAGCAATCGTCAAATCCTTTGAGTCTTGTAGCACTCCATCCGTACTGGAAGCCCAAGTATAAACACCCGCACCATTAAAACCACTAACCGACAGGGTAACTTGGTTCCCTGCGCTAACAGTATCAGGGCCAATGATAGATATAGTAGGAGCTAAATCAACACTCACTTTTACTACATCTGTGCCTGTACAATTACCTGTTGCATCCGACACTTCAAGCGTATAATCTCGAATAATAGCTCCTTGTGTCGCATTGATCGTTACCTGTGGTTGGGCAATATCGGTACGATCCAAGCCCTCACTAGGCGACCAGCTATACGTATAACCCGCTATAGCAGGACTTCCGAGTGTGGCAGTGACCATTTGACAAGCTCCTACATCTTCACCTGCATCAATTTGAAAGTCGGTGATATTAAAAGTAAGTTCAAAACTTTGTTCACAAAGTCCAGCACTCACATCTATCGAATAGGTCGTGTTACTTGTAGGCTCTAAAGTAGGATTAGGACAATCACTACAAGAAACATCTGTCATAGGGCTTATTGTATAGGTATCTACATTTGATAAGTCTAATTCATAAGGAATGCCAGCACACCAATCCAGCGTTTCGTCTGTAAAGCCCAAGCCGCCAGTGCCGAAAGTAACATTTACCTCAAATTGTTTATTGACACAACCACCATTCCCATATACCGTAAGTTGGTAAGTAGCGGGTTCTGTACCTGTAAAAACAGGTTCTGGGCAGTCACCACAACTAAGATTAGTAACGGGAGTCCAAACATAAAAATCACCACCCGAAGCATATAAACTGCCTGTTTGACCTTCACAAAATTCTACCTCTGTCTTTACATCAGGATCAAAATCATTACTGACAAATACATAGACTGAACTCGTATCTACGCAGTCATCTATCCAAGTGGTCAGCGTGTAAACAATATCTGATTCAGGTTTCGCAGTAGGATTACAATCACTTGGGTCATTTATATAGGTAGTAGGTTCCCAACTACAATTAATTCCCCCACTTCCCATCAATCGTACATTCGTGCCTGGACAGGTGTAAATGGTATCTCTTAATTCACCTGCCACCCGAACACTCGCATCACCCTCTATATTATCTTGGATAATGATTTCAATACTATCCAAGAAGGCTTCATTACAAGAACCCGTATCTGTCAATTTGATTTTAACAATCTCCTCTCCTTCTATTTCATTATCTTTTATCGGAGAAATAGGAATGGTTACTTCTTCATCACCAGGGTTCAAAACAATGGTTTTGTCAACAGATGCATAATCGACTCCTTCAATCGCAGTTCCACTCAATTCGAAACTAACTGTTACAGGCTCCTGTAAGGTACGGTTGGGACGAAAAACCACAAATGCATCTACACATCCTTCAATGGCATTTTGAAATTCCACAAAGCCTTGTTCCTGCAAAGAAGTGCGGGTTTGAAGGGAGATTTCATTGGTGGTCAAACTCCCTGCTTCAATAAATACCCCCGAATCAAGTACAAAATCGGTATCATCTGCGATGACTAATTTTAAGCGGTATTTTTCACAAGGAATAACAGGTGCTTCGGCGGTCAGTACTTTGGTAAACCCATCATACTGAATATAGTACTCATCATCTTTTTGAGGAGAATTATTACCTGTTCCATTATTGATATAATATTCTGCGTTAGACTCATTATTTACATTATCAATAGAAACGGGAATATTGGTATTCGGTAGGAGAGCAATGTTTTGCATAGGTAAGTCTGGACCTTCAATAAAAAAGGCAAAGACATCGTTATAATTTTCGTTCACATATTCGAGATATTCTTCCGAGGCAAAGACATAATTGAAACGAAGGGTATCAGCAGAGGCTTCTACATCGAAGGAGATAGAACAAACATCACGCGTATTAAGTACCCCTGAAATCGCATTCAAGTCGGGATCACTCACATCCGATTTATTATCTTGCCCTGCTCCCTCTTTATCATTTGGACCTATGGCATTTTGGATAGAACCAGTAGTGAGGAGTAAACCGCTAGGAATTCCCACATTGCAATCTTTACATTCAAAACGCCCATAAGAATAGATGGTGTCATACTTTACAGGACAATTGACTTGTATATCACTGATAATGACCCCTTTTCCTGCTAAACTTTGTACTAACTCTTCATCAGTCATTGATTTATCAACTAAGATTTGAGCTTGTACAGCAAGAGAAGACAGTCCAAGAAGTAATATCACTAAAAGGATACAGTAGGTGGTAGAAAAGCTAATTTTCATTATTCAAGTGGTGTTGTAGGAATTTTATGCAAATGATTACTTAAATTTGCAGTTCTTTGGGATAGACAAAATTAATTAAAAATAATCTAAGAGGCTGTCTTTTTTTATTAATGCAACAATTTCTTGCTGACAAAAGGGCTTAAAATACAACCAATTGACGATGAAAGTACTCATAATAGGAGGAGGAAATATGGGACGTACCTTCGCCCAAAGTTTCTTAACCGCTCATATCATAAGACCTAATTCTCTGACAATCTTAGAAAAACACCCTGATACGATTGAGCTTTTACGCAGTCGTAACTTAGGAACGATTGTCGATGAGCCAGGTGATTTTATTAAAGATATTGATTTGATTGTATTGGCGGTAAAGCCTCAAAATACCGAGCAGTTATATCCTACAATCAAGCCTTTTCTCAAAAAAGATCAGATTATCTTGTCAATCATGGCTGGGGTAACGCTTGATACGATAGAAAATGCTTTAAATTGTGCTAAAATTGTACGTGCAATGCCCAATCTTCCCGCTCAAGTGGGAATGGGAATGACGGCTTTCACTGCTCGTGAAGCACTCACTCGAAATGAATTGATTGAAGTACAAAACTTATTGAGTACCACTGGTAGAGCCATCTATTTTGAGAAAGAAGAAATGATTGATGCAGCAACTGCTGTTTCGGGTAGTGGACCTGCTTATGTGTTTTATTTTATGAAGTCGATGATTGCAGGAGCGATGAAGCTAGGTTTTAGCGAATCTCAAGCCGAATTACTTGTTTGGCAAACTTTTACAGGAGCTATTTACCTACATAATAAAAATCCCTTAACTTGTGACGAATGGATCAAACGCGTATCTTCAAAGGGAGGAACAACGGAAGCTGCCATTAAAGTGTTTGAAGCAAATAGTATTGAACACAATATTCAAAATGGTATTCGGGCAGCTTTTGATCGAGCGGAGGAGTTGGGGAAGAGATAAGGATTGAGGGAATGTGGGATTGAGGGATTGTAGCGTAACGCCTATTCAGTCATCCGCTCATTCAGTCATTGTCCCACGTGAGGGATAGTAACGGTAGCTTGCTGAAACAGCCGCTTTGTGAAGCAATGACTAGCAGGGCTGACAGCGGAAGACACTGCTAGGAATATGCTGAACAAGTGGGTGTGAAGCAACTACAAGTGGATAGCCCGACCTCATTTTTGCCAATCGAAACCTGTCAACTTGGAAAAACCTAACAGCTTGATTGGCAAAAATGGGGGCACGCCCAAATAGTGAAAAAAAATGTAATTAAATGGCCTCTAATAATTAATTTAGGGGTAACAACCTCAAAACACCTGAATGAAAGGCATACAACTCGGATTTTTTCTGATGTTTTTCTTATTGCTGGCGGGCGATTGTGCTGCGCAGATTGGGGGGATTAATATATATGATCGAAACCGTAATAAGCGAAATTACGATAATTACGATGCCATGGAAAAGTATTTTCGGCTGGAAGCTGAAAAGAATGGCTTGAATGATTCGATTCCTATTCCTGATGAAGAATTGCTAACTCCCGATGAGTTGCGGAAACTAGGAGTGCCTGAAGATGTGATTAAGCAGATTGAGGATTTATCTGGTTTACAAGATACCTTGGATGTCGCACAGAAAAAGAAGCGAGAAGATTTGTTGCGGGAAAAATATGGAGAAGATTATGTAGATAGTTTAAGTATCAACGAAATTAAAAAGGCATTACAAGAACGCAAACTTGAACTTATTGAGAAGGCACTTGAATTACCCGAAATTCTAGTATATGGGCATGGCTTTTTTAGAAAAAGTAACCTCAAGTTTCTTTATGATCGCAAGTTAGACGAGAAAATTCCCGATGATTATATCCTCGGAACGGGAGATGAATTGAATATCACCACTTGGGGAAATGATTATACAACCAATGAACTGTACAAAGTCGATAAAGATGGAGCTATTTTTCCAGAAGATATTGGGCGTATTGTTGTCGCAGGCTTGACCTATTCCGAAGTAAAACAGTTTATTCGAAGCCGTTATGCCCTCGCCTTACAAGTAGAAGAAAATACCATCTTTGTGTCAATGAGTTATACCCGAAATGTGTCGGCCAATTTTGTAGGTGAATTATTGAATCCAGGCACTTACCGCTTTCCTGCCCGAACTACCGTTTTTAATGCATTAGTAGCTATTGATGGACCTGATCAATTGGGATCGGTGCGTAATATTTATGTGAAACGAGGTGGGCAAACAGTGAAGTTTTTGGACATTTATGAGTATATGACCGACCCAAACAGTAATCAGGACTTTTTCTTAGAAGAAAATGATTATGTGGTGGTTCCTTCAATGGGACCTGTGGTGCATATTGATGGGGAGATTCGCCGCCCTTTTAACTATGAAATTCTAGAAGGAGAAGGCTTGAAAGAGGTGATTAAATATGCTGGAGGATTGAAAGCAGGAGCCTACACGAAAAATATAAGTATAAAGCGATATGCCAATAATGAGGAACAATTGGTGGATGTAAACTTGGATAGCTTACAAAAGTATAACTTTGATTTTGAGTTGATGAATGGGGATAGTGTGATGGTGAATAAGATACCTCGAACTTTACGTAATTATGTGGAAATAACAGGAGCTGTAAAAGTCCCTGGACGATATGAAGTGAAGAAAGGAGACCGTATTTCTGATGTGTTGGATCGAGCTGAAGGTTTGGTGTCAGAGGCGAATTTACAGCGTTCTTATGTGATACGAATCAAAGATGACCGCAACAAAAAAATTATTCCTTTTAGCTTAGAAGAAATTACGGAAGATCGTTATTCTGAACAGAATATCCTACTTCAAAATATGGATACTGTACAGATCATTTCTTGGGAAACTTCCCAGGATCGTTTTGAGATTAATATTTCAGGAGCAGTAAGGCAACCCGGAACCTATGAGTTTGCCGAAGGATTGACCCTCAAAGACCTCCTCTTTTGGTCGGGAGGACTTCGTAAAGAAGCTGCCAATAACCGAATTGAGGTATCGCGAATCGTCACTTTTGAAGACGAAGAACTAGGAGAGGGGAGAAAGAATAGAATCATTGTTAAGCGATTAGAAATCAACCCCGATTTGAGTATTGATGTTGCATCTGAGCAATTTATGCTCAAACCCGAAGATCATATCTTTGTGCGTACTTCGCGGAAATATGAAGAACAGCAAATTATTAAATTATATGGTGAGGTCACTTACCCTGGCGAATATGCCCTACTCAACAAAAAAGAGCGTGTTAGCAGTTTAGTAGAGCGAGCAGGCGGGTTCACCAATTTTGCCTTCAAAAGTGGCAGTAAATTGTACCGACTAGAAGATAGTACTGGTTTCGTATTAATGGATTTATCGAAGAAAGAAGATAATAATATTAATGAGCCAACTGGATTTTTTAAGTTTTTGAAGTTCAAAGAAAAGCGGGCCTTTGCGATGCGAAACGATTACAAAAAGTATGATTACATTTTGCATGAAGGTGATTCGGTCTATATCCCTAAAGTGAAAAACCTTGTTACGCTTGCGGGAGCAATGGGGCATTTCGAAATCGACACCTCCACTCAAGTAAGTGTGCCTTTTGAAAAGGGGAAACGAGCTGATTATTATGTACGAAAATATGGAGGAGGTTTTAGCCGCTATGCGAAAAAATCTCGTACTTATGTACAACAACCCAATGGAGAAACTGATAAAGCACGGTTCCGAATGTTTAGAAATGACTATCCTGAAGTGGATAATGGAGCCTTGATTATTGTCGATATTACTGATCGCAAACGCTTCGAAGAATTTCGCCTAGAACGCAAGAAAGAACGCAATTGGAACGATGCCTTTGATAGTGTCTCTGCCAAATTAGCCACTGTATTTACGCTCTTATTACTCGCCATTCAAATACAAGGAGGAGGTGGTGGATAGCATTTGGATGAAATATCCCTGACTTAGTATAAATTTTTATTATTATTCCTGAAGAAGAACCATATCAACCCTCAAAAAAAACAGCACCCGAACAAGTAACCCTTCGCAGTGCCATTCTAGTAGTCGTTGACTATCTCATGGAGATAGTACGTAAGTTTTATGTCTTTATCATATTGGTAGCTCTTTGTTACTACGGTACTCGCCTTTATGTAGGCAAACAAATAAGTACGTATAGCACCAAAATCACCTTCATGCTCAATGAGTCGAAAGGAGGAGGAGCTTCTGGTTTTTCACAGCTTGCTGGACAATTGGGAATTAATCTCGGTGGAAGGGGAGGAAGCGAACTCAGTAGTGATAAAATAATTGAGCTGCTTAGTTCCAAATCCGCTATGTATAAAGCACTCTGCAAACGGGTGCAAATGGATGGCAAAACGGATATGTTGTTCAATCATTATATTCGCGCCTTCAATAAAGCAGAAGATTGGGAGCGTGATCCACACCTCAAAGGATTCAAATTTAAAACACCGAGTTACCAGCAATTTAACTACTCCGAAAATAAAGCAGCAACCAATATCCGCAAACAAATACTACGAGAAAACTTAGGAACAAGTGTTTCTCAAGGAGGCATAATTTCCGTTAATTGTAATTCTGAATCCGATGAGTTTTGCCTCTATTTTATCACCGAACTCGTCGAAGATCTCCGCTTAGACTATATAAAAACGGCTACCGAACAACAAGCAAACACCTACCGCAAAATAAATGATCGAGTAGATTCGCTGTATAGGCTCATGATTACCTCCGAAAGTCGATTAGCTTCTTGGTACGATGTCAATAAAAAAGCTATGCGAGCAGGTACGCTCAATGGTACCAAATTGATGGAAAACGAACGCCTCAAAAGTGAAGCAGAAGTATATGGTGTAATGTATACCGAAGCGGTAAAATACCGAGAAACAGCCAATATGAATTTGGTGGCCAGCAAACCCATTATTCAAGTCATTGATTACCCAACTTTCCCACTCGATGAACAACATCCAAATGCCTTTATAACCTATATTACATCCTTTGTGCTTGCCTTCGGAATAGGTACTGTATTAATAATGTTCAATAAATTGGTGATGGATGCATTGAGTAAAGAGGAATAATCTTATTTTTGGCGTCGAATTTGAACCATGTCCGTGAAGTGTACATAAAAAATACGTGAATGAAAGTTTTAAAATTTGGAGGTAGCTCGGTCAAGCAAGCAGATCGAATTACACAAGTCAAAGATATTATTCTCTCCACCGTAGAAAAAGAAGGCAAAGTGGCCATTGTCGTATCTGCTTTAGGAGGAGTGACCGATTTATTACTCGATACCGCCCATTTGGCAAAAGCAGGAGACGGAAGCTATAAAGAATGTGTCGATGAATTATACTATCGCCATCGTCGAACAGCCGAAACACTGCTCCCTGAAGCTGCCATGAAGGAGTTCTTACCTTTCTTAAAAGAGAAAAACCGAAACCTCGAAAACTTATACAACGGTATTTTTTTACTCAAAGAACTTTCTCCCCGTTTACTCGACTATGTAGCCAGTTATGGAGAACTCATGTCTTCTTTCCTTATAAGTATTTACCTCAAGCAATTTAGCGATGATGTATACTTTATTGACTCCCGCGAGCTAATCATTACCGACGATCAATTTCAAAATGCCAATGTCAATTACGACATTACCTACGCCAATATCGCCAAACAATTTTCTGCCGACAAAGGCATTTATATTCAAGGAGGATTTATTTCTTCTACTGAAGAGGGGGTAACTACTACACTCGGACGTGGAGGATCAGATTATACCGCAGCCATCGTAGCCGCAGGACTAGACGCTGATGAGATTGAAATATGGACGGATGTGAATGGAGTAATGACCTCCGATCCTCGAAAAGTACAAGATACCTTCTCCCTCGAAGAAATGACCTATGAAGAAGCAATGGAAATGTCGCACTTTGGAGCCAAGGTCATCCATCCTCCAACCATACAACCTGCACTAGATAAAAAAATACCCATCCGCATTCGTAATACTTTCCAGCCCGATTTTGCAGGGACACTCATTAGCGAGCATACGAAAGACAATATGCCCGTAAAAGGAGTTACCTCGATTTCTGATATTGCACTCATCAGTGTACAAGGAAGCGGTTTAATAGGTGTCACAGGTATTGCAGGACGTTTATTCTCCACACTCGCCCGTCAAAAAGTCAATATCATTCTCATCACCCAAGCCTCTTCTGAGCACTCCATTTCTTTCGCCATTCGCCCCAATGATAAAGAGCGAGCCAGAAAAGCCATCGAAGATGAGTTTACTTTTGAGATGAAAGCCAATATGATTGATGAAATCGAAATTGAAGAACAATTATCTATCGTGGCAGTCGTCGGGTCGAATATGAAAAATACCATTGGGGTAGCGGGTAGCTTCTTCCAAGCACTCGCCAAAAACGGGGTCAATATCCGAGCGATTGCACAGGGTTCTTCCGAGTTAAATATTTCTGCTGTCATCAGCAAACAACACGAGTCTAAAGCCCTCAATGCCTTACATTTAGCATTTTTCTTAGCACAACGCAAAACAGTCAATCTATTTGTAGTGGGTACAGGATTGATTGGTAAAACACTCCTCCAACAAGTCAATAAACAAAACAACTTCCTAAAAGAGAGCCAATCTTTAGAGGTGCGATTAGTAGGGATTACCAACACCCGTAAAATGCTCATCGACACCGATGGAATTGACCTCTCAACTTGGGATGATAACCTCAATTCAAATGGCGAATTAGCCGACCTAGATCGCTTCATTGATTCGATGAAAGAAATCAATCTAGCCAACAGTATTTTCGTAGATTGTACCGCCAGTGAAACACCCATTCGCTACTATAAAGACATTCTCAAATCAAGTATTTCTATTTCCACACCCAACAAAATCGCCAACTCAAGCAGTCTAGCCGATTATATGGAATTGAAATATTTAGCCAATAAATACAAAGTCAAGTTCCTCTATGAAACCAATGTAGGAGCAGGCTTACCCGTCATCACCACGCTCAACGACTTACTGCAAAGTGGTGATGAAGTACTCAAAATCGAAGCCGTTTTATCTGGTTCGCTCTCTTTCATTTTCAACTCTTACAAAGGAGATTTAGCCTTCAGTGACATTGTCAAAGAAGCCAAAGAAAGAGGCTATACCGAACCCGATCCACGCGACGATCTCAGCGGAAAAGATGTAGCACGAAAAGTCTTGATTTTATCGCGTGAAATAGGAAAACACATCGAAATGGACGACATCGATATAGAAAATATTTTACCACAAGCCTGCATCGACGCCCCCACAGTAGAAGAGTTTTTCACCGCCCTCGAAGCCAATAATGAACACTTCTCTCAAAAGCGAGACGCAGCCGCTGCCGAAGGGAAAGTACTACGTTTTTTAGCCACTATTTCCGACGAGAAAGCGACCGTCTCCCTCAAAGCTGTCGATGCCAATGATCCGTTTTACTCGCTCTCTGGCTCCGACAATATGATTGTATTTACCACCGCTCGCTACCACGATCGCCCCCTAGTGGTCAAAGGTCCTGGCGCAGGAGCAGAGGTAACAGCAGCAGGTGTTTTTGCCGAAATCATTTCGATCAGCAACTACCTCAGCTAACTCAATCACTCAATCAACCAGTCATCAAAAACGTTGGGCGTGCCCCACATTGCGTATATTATCATCGCCCGTTCATGCGTCCTCGCATGAACTACAGGCGAATGAAAATATACGCA
>JAHDHP010000123.1 GCA_020631245.1 Bacteroidota bacterium
TGTCGATTTTTTAGTTGTTGTGGTGTAGGGTTCGTTTGAATTTCAAGACTATTGAGAATTGTTTGGGTGCTTTTTTGAGGTGTCCCTTGTAATTTTACTTCTTTATTGTCACGAAGGACAAGTAAATCGACGGTATTATTGTTTTGTGGGTTTGCAAGTTTACCAGTTACAATTTCTTGTACATTATCGAGGTTAATTTCTTCTCCATCCACTTTGATTAGCTTATCGTTTTCTTGGATATTGAGGGTGTTGTCTTCTACATTGATGAACATAAATTGTGCGGCATCGGGATCGTATCCAAGTTGTACGGAGCCGAAGCTAAAACCATCTCTTGTTCCTTCTTTTATATATTCCCATCCGACGGCATTGAAGAATTTGTTGTAGTCGATTGCTTTGTCGCCGATGACGTATTGATTGAAGAAGTCACGAACTTCGGGGTAGGTCATTTTGACAATGATATCGATTAGGTCGTTGTCTTTGAATGGTTTGTTGGGGCCATATTTGGCAGCAAGTTCCATCATTAATTCTTTGAGTCCGTAGGTTCCTTTGCTGAGTTCGGTTAGGCGTAGATCGAGTGCTAGGCCGATGAGTGCGCCTTTTTGATAGACGTTGAGGTAGTCGTCTTGGTATTTTTCTTTGAGGATTTGTTTACTCATTTTGGTAAAAGAGACAGCTTCGAATTCGGCTGCTTGATTTATTTTCTCTTGTACTTTGTTAAGGAATTCTTGTTCGTCGATAATTTGGTCGCGCAGTTGGACGAGCATGGCGAAATATTCGGTTACTCCTTCGTATAGCCAAAGGTGTTGTGACATTTTGGGTTTGCGGAAGTTGAAGTCTTCTATTTCTTCACTGTGGATGTTGAGTGGGGTGAGGATGTGTAGGAATTCGTGGGCACTGATATCTTGTATGAGTGGTTTGAGGAAGAGTTCTTGACCTATTTCGGGTAGGTAGTAAAAGGAGCAATAAGAGTGTTCTAATGCTCCGAATCCTGCCATTGCATTGGGATCGACATAGGGGCTTTGGTCGGCTCCTGCGAAGTATAAAATAAAGTGGTATTGGTCTACTGGTAGTGTGCCAAAGAAGTTGCTGAGTGCGCTACCTAGTGGACGGCAATAGTCGGCAATTTGTTCGGCTGAAACGATATTGAGTGGGGAGTAGATGGAGAAGTAAACTTGTGTATTTCCTGCCATAAAGCTTACGGTATCTGGTTCGCAGTACATGACGGGATTATCTACTAATTTGACGTAATTGTCGGCATATAAGATGTCGGTATTTTTGTCTACTACTTTCTTTTTGAGTGGTGTACTCCCGTACATTTTGGAGGGTTTGGAGAAGGTAAGTTCGTAGGGTAGTTGTTTGTATCCTTCGAAGTATCCGAAGAAGGCGTGGTGGTTGATACTGAAGTTTTTGTCGGCTTCGATATTACTTCCTCCTGGTTGGAATACCCAGTGGTCTTTGTCTTCATGATCCCAAGTGTCATTGACCCAGTATTCTATTTTGGCGAGTTTTGAAGCTCCTTTAATATAGAAGTTATTGAGTTTTTTTATTTTGACTTTGAGTGTATTGCCGTCTTTGTCAAAGGCCTTGAAGTCTTCTACAAATCGACCATAATCTTTTTTGGAGTAGCTGCCTGGAATAACACTAGGCATTACGAAGACAGCTTTACCACCTGACATGTTGGGAGGGGTGAGGGTGACTTTGACCTTGTCGTCTTTTACGTTTTGAAGGTCGATATTGTACTGATAGTTTTTTTGTGCTACTAGTTGTAGGGGGATGCTTATCAGTAGGCTTAATATGAGGGTTATAAAGGTATTGTTCATAAAGTAGGGTAATTGAGAGACAAGGCATGCCTTGTCTTTACGAGGGATATTTAAGAATGGGTTAGTAGTTCTTTGGCGTTGGCGAGTGCCATTTGACCTGGTTGATCTCCGCTGAGCATTTTGGCAATTTCGACGACTCGTTCTTTCGAGCTAAGTGGTTTGATACAGGTGATGCTTCGATCTTCTTGATGTTCTTTGTAGACAAAGTAGTGTTCTTCTCCCATGCTGGCAATTTGTGGGAGGTGTGTAATACAGATTACTTGGTGTGCTTTTGCCAATTGCTGCATGACGATTCCTACTTTCCTAGCCACTTCGCCTGAAATACCTGTATCAATTTCGTCAAAGATAAGGGTAGGTAAGGCTGTATTATCAGCGATGAGCGATTGGATGCAGAGCATCAGTCGTGAAAGCTCACCACCTGAAGCTACTTTCCGCAGTTCGGCGGGGGGCATACCTTTGTTTGCTGCAAATAAAAGTTCAATTTGATCGATTCCAAAATCTCCAAGTTCTCCATCTTTTAGGGGTTGATGTGCTGCTTTTACGACAGCATGAGGCATGCCTACTTTTGCTAGTAGGGATATGATTTTGTTTTCAAAAAAGGGTAATTGTTTTTGGCGATTTTTGGAGATCGTAGCTGCTTGTTTGTGGAGTTTATTATATTGTTTTTCGATAGTACTTTTTAGTTCTATAATCGCTTGTTCTTGGTTGCCTGCTGATTGGCTTTTTTCGGCGAGTTCTCTTTCGATTTCCATGAGTTCGGCCAAGGAATTGACTTGGTGTTTTTGTTGTAATCGGAAGATAAGGTTGAGTCTTTCTGATACGAGTAGGGAGCGTTCTGGGTCTGCGACTACATCTTCTTCTAGTCGTTCCATTTCGCTGGTGATGTCGTCTAGTTCTAATAGGCAACTATCGAGTCTTTCGGCTAGTTTTTCGTATAGTGGATTGAAAGCAGAAAGATCGGCTAGATTCCTTTTTATCGTATTTAATTGATCTAATACAGCTTGTTCTTGTCCTGAGTAAATATGTACTCCTTCTAGTAACTTTTGTTTGATACTCTCGGCATTGGTCAGTTGGAGTTGCTCTTGCTCTAGTGCTTCTTGTTCATTGGCATCGAAAAGGGCAGCTTCTTCAAACTCTTTGAGTTGGAATAGAATATAGTCTAAGTCCTTTTGTATTTGCGCTTGGTTGGCTTGCAGTTTTTTGAGTTTTCGACAGTTGCTTCGATAGGTTTTATAGGCTTGTTGGTATTGTTCGAGTTGTTCGAAGTGATCGGCAAGTGTATCGATAATGAAGAGGTGGTATTGCGAGTCGAAGAGGTGAAGGGTTTGGTGTTGGGCGTGTAGATTGACTAGCTGTTCGGTTAGCTTCTTTAGAATCGTAAGTTGAACAGGTGTATCATTGACAAATGCGCGAGATTTTCCACTAGGGCTTATTTCGCGTCGAATGATGGTTTCCTGATCGTAGTCCAGCTCGTTTTCTTCAAAGAAGGTTTTGAGTTGGTAAGCTTTGATGTTGAAAGTGCCTTCGACAATGCATTTACTGTCTTTTTTATACATGGCATTGGAGGGGACACGGTTTCCCAAGATAAGTGAGAGTGCACCTAGAATAATTGACTTACCTGCACCTGTTTCTCCTGTGATGATGGTCATTTGAGGAGACAGGTTCATTTCTAGTTGGTCAATGAGGGCATAATTTTGTACGTATAGCTTTTGTAGCATATCCCAAATCTAAAAATAGGTGATATATTATTTGGATAGGAAGCACAAAGATACGAAACTGTTTTGACTTTCGATGAGATTAATATTGATTGGTTGAAAGTAGTACGAGTGTACAAGCAGCCAATACTTCTATTCCTTTTTCTTTTGCCATTTTCATAAAGCTGGGGTTTTCTGTTCCAGGGTTGAAGATGATCCTTTGTGGTTGGAGGCTGAGGATATACTCGTAATATTGCTCTTGGATTGGAGGAGAAAGGTATATGGTAACAGTGTGTATATCTGTTAGTGGAGGTTGGGAAGTAATAATCATTTGATTACCTACTTTATCAGGTTTATTACCTATTAAAACCATCTCATGCCCCTTATTCTGTAGTCGATTGGCTGCTAGAAATGAATAACGGTTTGGCTTTGAAGACGCTCCTAATACGAGTGTTTTTTTATTTTTCATAAGTAAATTAATAAAAGTAAATAATTCTTTGTTTGTTGTAACCTTTTGAAAATGAACGCCGTATAAAGGTTTTTTTGTTTTTTATTAAAAAATAACAAAAAAAAGACAATTTCCTCGTGACCATATGTTAATCCTTTCGTCTACACACCAACTATAATAACAAAGTAGTATATCTAGCGGCCCCTTCTAATTAGGTGATGTATACCTAAGCTAATATCCATATATTTTAACTACTAATACTAATGAGTAAATATAACTTTTCAAAAGTAAGCCTTACAGAGGCTGAGCAAATGGCATTGGAGTCTTCTTTATTTCGAGGTATTCTTTATTGTTGTGATGGTAGCCAAGTTGAGATTGTTTTTAGCACTAAAGATGGCCGTAAAAAAATAAAAGATAATATTATAGCTAGAACAGCTAATCGTTTATTGCTTTCTAGTAATAATAATATTCCTTTAGAAAGTGTTGCAGAGATTCGTTTTTAAATAAAAGTAATCTATATTTTCAATGAAAATGCTCTTGTGTATTGCCATCTAGCAAACACAAGAGCATTTTTTTATTTAGTACGTGTAACAATATTACACCAGCATTCGGATTGGATCTTCGAGCAATTGTTTGAAGGTTTGTAAGAATCTGGCTCCTACTGCTCCGTCTACGACTCTATGATCACAAGAAAGCGTAATTTTCATTTGGCTGACCACCTTTATTTCTTCATCTACAATTGCCGGCACTTTTGCAATTTTTCCTACTGCCATAATACAGGCATCAGGTGGGTTGATGATTGCTGTAAACTCATCAATATCCATCATGCCTAAGTTGGAAATGGAGAAGGTGTTTCCTTGCATTTCGTTGGGCTGTAATTTCTTTTCTTTTGCTTTTCCTGCTAATATTTTGGTTTCGGCTGCAATTTGGCTGAGTGATTTTTGATCTGCAAATCGGATAACAGGTACAAGTAATCCTTCTGCCACTGCCACTGCCATCCCAATGTGGATATGGTGGTTGGTTCGGATGGTATCTCCTAACCAAGATGTATTGACTGCTGGATGTTGACGAAGGGAAATCGCTGCTGCTTTAATGATTATATCATTGAATGATATTTTGACAGGAGATATGGCATTCATTTCTTTTCTCGAGGCAATGACCTTGTCCATATTGATGGTCATGGTGAGATAGAAATGTGGTGCTTGGAATTTGCTTTCTCCTAAGCGGCGTGCGATTGTCTTCCGCATTTGAGATACGCGAGTGGTATCGAAGCCTTCTTGACCAATGATTGAAGGTTGGTAATTACCAGCAATAATAGGAGGTTGGGTAGAGACGTTGCGCGCAACGTCTTTACTAGGGACTGGTGGATTTTTGAGATATGCTTCGATGTCTCTTTTTATAATGCGTCCGTCTTCTCCACTTCCTTTTAGTTGGGTAATGTCTATATTGTTTTCGCTTGCAAGCCGTTTGGCGAGTGGAGAGGCTTTTAAACGACCAGAGGAATTTTCGTGTGAAGTGGGCGGTGGAGGAGGATTTTCGTGCGATGTGCGATGTGCGATGTGCGATGAATTTTCGATTGTTTTTACAGTAGGTTGCTGAGGAGCTGGTGGATTCGAGGATTGAGTGACTGGTGGGGGAGTTTCTTCTTTAGTTTCCTCTGCTGCACTGGCGGCTGCCTTTTTTTCGGCTTCTACAATGGCAGATATATCTTCTCCTTTTTCTCCAATAATGGCAAGTAGGGCATTAACAGGCACTGGATTTTGGGCATCTGCGCGATATAGTAAGATACCATCTTCAGGAGCTTCAAAGTCCATCGTGGCTTTATCTGTTTCAATTTCTGCGATAAGTTCACCTGACTCAACGGTGTCACCTACTTCTTTGAACCATTCGGCAATGACTCCTTCGGCCATTGTATCTGTCATTAGGGGCATTCGTACTATTTCTGCCATTGTTTTAGTGATTTTTATGGAAGAAGAATATTGTGGCGCAAAGATAGGTTATTTAGTTGATAGTAAGTAAAAATAGGGGACAGGTTTCAGGTGTCAGGAGTCAGACTTTTGTATGATTAACAACTATTCAGTCATTGCAAGAATATTAATTGAAAAAGCCCTGTATAGATCATCTATACAGGGCTTTTTATTTGATTAAAACGTAATTAATAATTAAATAGTTGATCGATGGTTAACTCTTCGAAAGCTCCTAGTGTTTTGAGAAAATCCATATCAAGGTCGCTTTTCTTACCAATCACTAAGATGGTATGTGTATCATTTTTGATATTCTTCTGGAAGAAATCATTCATTTGATCGAGTGTTACTGCATCAGCATCTCGGTAGGTATCTCTACGAAGATCGTAGTCGAGTCCTCTATCTTTTGCACTAAGGTAGGAGAAGAACTTACGAGCTTTAGTGATACGTTCTGATTCGATTTTTTTCATGAGAGACGCCTTTGCTGATGCAAATTGCTGTTCTGCTTTAGGCATATCTGTTAGTAAATCATTCATGGCACCAATTGCATCTTTCATTTTATCTGCTTGTACGGCCATGTAAGCGGTAACATAGTGGTGTTTGTCTGGCTTGTTTGGTGAACTATAACCCGCAAAAGCAGAATAGGCTAATGCACGTTTTTCACGAATTTCTTGGAAAACAATGGAAGATAGACCACTACCAAAATACTCGCCGAATACACGACCCATTGGTATTTGATCTTTATCGAATTGTCCTTCACGCGATAACATAAGAATGTTAGCTTGTACCATATCGTAATCGACAAAGTAAACTTTGTTTTTGTCGGTTGGTTGCTGAACGAATTTGGTAGGTTCAGGAATCGCTTTTAATGTCTTTGGATGTTTGTGGTAAGTATTTACTTGTTTTACTACTTGATAAGGTTCTTGGCTACCATAGTAGAAAATATAATGTTCGTGGCTGGTCAATCCTTTGATGAGTGCTACTAGGTCATCTGCTTTTAATGCCTTTAATTCTTCATTGGAAAGTACATTGGTCGTAGGAGAATTGGCTCCATAGATACCATAGGTGTAAAGTCCATTCCAAAAAATGTTATTACGATTTAACTTCGCATCTTCTCTTGCTTTCAACTCACCTGCAATCATATCTTGTAAGGCTTTCTCATCGGGTTGTGCATTGGCAAGTAGATGTTCGAATAAACGAATTCCTTCTTCGAATGACTCATCTAAGCCAGAAAGGGTTACATACGAACGTTCTCCCCCTGAGTTTACATTAAAGCTTAAACCTAGTTTATAGAATTCTTTTTTGAGTTCTTCAGCGGTATACTTATCGGTACCTAAGAAAGGTAAGTATTTGATGGCTGACCCTAATTTTTTATTGTGGGCAGTTCCCATATCAAGGATATAATACAGGTTGAACAGACCATTATTTTCGTTTTTGATATAGTTGAAATCTAAGTCGCTTAGGGTGCGGAAGGTGCGAATGTCTCTTTTGTAATCTAGGAACATAGGCTCTAGGCGACCTGATTCTAAATTATTGAATTCAGCAGCAAAATCCGATTCTTTAGAACGATCTAATTCAACAGGCGTAATCGGTGGTTTTTCCACCTTCATTGCTTCTTTATCTTTCCCTTGTCGTTTGTAGATACATACATAGTTGTCGCCATAGTGTTTATTAGCAAAGTCAACAATTTGCTCTTTGGTCAAGGCTTCTAATTCATCAATGTGTCCAACCATGTCTTTCCAAGAAATATTATTGATAAAAGACTCTACCATATAGCTTGTACGAGCACGGTTATTTTCAAAACCTCTAATTTGACTTAGTTTGAAATCTTTGATAACGGCTGGCATCAACCATTCATCAAACTCTCCTTTTTTGAGTAATTCAATTTGTCCGAGTAGTAAGTCACGTACTTCATCAAGTGTTTGTCCTTCTCTCGGTTTTCCAGATAATACATGTACCGAATAATCACCCAACATCATTGGATATACGGTTGCACCTAATACTTTTTGTTGTTGAACAAGGTTAAGGTCAACTAAACCTGCTTTTCCATTTTTGAGGATCATATCGGCCATTTCCAGGTGCTTTGCTTGTTCTGAACCAGCACCATCAAAACGGAAATATAGGCTAACCGATTCGGCTTCACTACCAATTACCTCTTTAACGATTGGAGCCGTAATAGGGTCTTCTTTTTCAAAGGTAAATTTAGGAACATCTCCTGTACGTAAATTACCAAAGTACTTGTCGATTAAAGCGATGGTTTTATCATAATCTAAGTCTCCAGCTAAACAAATAGCCATGTTATTAGCTACATAATACTCATCAAAAAAATCATTGATGGCAACAAGAGAAGGATTTTTAAGGTGTTCACCTAAGCCAATTGTTGAGATATTGTATGGGTGCTTAGGGAATATATTCGCTAACATGGTTTCATATACCTTGCTACCATCTCTATCTTGTGACATATTGAACTCTTCGTATACTGTTTCTAATTCGGTGTGGAATAAACGTAGTACGAGTTGGCTAAAACGCTCTGATTCGAGTTTCAACCATTTTTCAAGTTCGTTGGCAGGAATATTATTAATATAAACCGTTTCATCTGTAGAAGTGTAGGCATTAGTTCCTTTTGCTCCTAAAGAGGTGACCATTTTATCATATTCGTTAGGAGCTACCATTTTAGAAGCTTCATACGAGACACTATCAATTTTTTTATAGATTGCTTTTTTCTTTTCAGGATCTTTTTCGTTGAGGTGTTCCTCGTAGAGATCGGTAATTTCTTGGAGTAACTTCTGTTCCTCTTCCCAATTGGTACAGGCAATTTCATCAGTTCCCTTAAACATCATGTGTTCGAGGTAGTGAGCCAATCCAGTTGTTTCACGAGGATCTTGTTTACAACCAACACGCACTGGAATCGCTGTTTGGATACGTGGAGCTTCCTTATTGACAGATAAGTAAACTTTTAATCCATTTTCTAGCGTATAGATACGCGTTTTCATAGGGTCATTAGGAATGGATTCATAGGTATATTTACTCTTGATTCCATCTTTAATCTTATCAACAGTTTTGGTTAAACTGCGTGAGGTATTTTTGGGTACTTTTTCTATCTTTTGAGCTACTGTTGTAGTAGTAAAAGCTACTAGAATGAATAAGACGAAAAAGCTTTGAATGCTTAAAAAGTGTGTTTTCATAAATGCGTTTATTTATTGTGTATATATTCGGTTCTGTGGATTTAATAACTAATTGTTAAGTTAAATTTTTCAACTAAATCTTTGATTTTGGGGTTTTGCTGTACCATTAATAAATAACGATCTTTATCTGTAACGGGCTTTGCTGCTTCTTGTTGTTTTTTTGTTTCATCAATAATACATTGTATAATAACTCCTTGAAGCGACAATCCTTCTTTCGCTGCAAAAGTCCTAAATTCATCCATTTTACGATCAATCACATCTTTTTGCACAGCTCCACTTACAGGAATGTTTACTTTACCTTCTACAATTTTAGGGCTTGTTCGTTCAAAGTTACCCGTAGTTTCTGTTTGAGCAAAGGCTTTCCATACCTTTTCCAGTTCCTCTAAACTCGCTTCAAATTTTACTTCCTTAATAATTTCTTCCCCCTCTTTCGTTTCCTCTTTATCTGTAGTCTGTTTAGGCTTGTTAATAGTACGTGTAATTGTTATGTCTCCTTCATTTTTTGGGGGAGGAGTTTGGAGGAGGTTACGTGGGGATTTGAGTGGTTGAGTGGTTGGGTGGTTGGGTTGAGACAAGGCGTGCCTTGTCTTTACGGGTGATTGAGCTTTAGGTTGTGGGATCTCTTCTTTAGAGATGTTTAGTGGAACGTCTTTACGAGGTGTTTCAACTAGGTTTTTTTTTTCGGAACTTGGTTGTTGTGTTGTAGGAGGCAAACTTGCAGCAGGATTTTTAGCTACTTGAATGGCTGCGGTGATATACGTTATTTTCAACAAAGCGAGTTCTACTTGTAGGCGTTTATTGTTAGTAGTTTTGTAATTGATTTCACATTGGCTAATAATGTTAAGCGCGCTCAATAAAAACGAGCCTGGAGCTTGTGTCGCTTGTTGGTAATAACGCTCTTTGAGGGTTTGAGGCACTTCGAGTAATTCGACGCTTTTAGGGTCTTTGCAAATCAATAAATCCCGAAAATGGCTGGCTAATCCTCCAATGAAGTTATCACCCTCGAATCCATTTTGGAGGATGTGGTCAAACATTAGAAGTACATCCGTGTGGTTTTGAGAAAGCAGGGCGTCTGTTACCTTAAAATAGTAATCGTAATCGAGAATGTTGAGAGCTTCGATCACCCCTCTATAGGTCAAAGCACCATCTGAAAAGCTAGAGATACGGTCAAAGATAGAAAGGGCGTCTCTAAGTCCACCATCCGCTTTTTGGGCTATCATGTGGAGGGCTGCTTCTTCGGCTTCGATTTGTTTGTCCTTACAAATATATTGTAGGTGTTCGACCATATCTTTGACTTTGATACGGGTAAAATCAAAGGTTTGACAGCGGGATAAAATAGTTGCTAATATCTTATGCTTTTCGGTCGTTGCAAGGATGAAAATAGCATAAGAAGGAGGTTCTTCAAGTGTTTTGAGGAACGCGTTGAAAGCGGCTGTCGATAACATGTGTACCTCATCTATGATGTATATCTTATACTTTCCCGCCTGTGGTGCAAAACGCACTTGTTCGATGAGGTTTCGGATATCGTCAACAGAGTTGTTAGATGCCGCATCAAGTTCGAAGATATTAAAGGAGGCATTGTCATTGAAGGAGCTGCAAGAACCGCAGGTGTCGCAAGGTTCGAAATTGTCGCTAAGGTTTTCGCAGTTAATCACCTTCGCCAATATCCGCGCACAGGTAGTTTTACCAACACCTCTTGGACCACAAAACAAAAAGGACTGTGCGAGTTTGTCGTTTTTGATGGCGTTTTTTAAGGTAGTAGTAATGCTTTTTTGCCCTACTACATCTTCGAATTTAGCGGGGCGGTATTTTCGGGCAGATACGATGAAAGACATGGTTATTAATGATTGAGTGATTGAGTGATTGAGTGATTGAATGGGCGTTACGCTATATTCTATCATTAATCTGTTCAATCTTTTTTGTAAAATTATTTATTATTTGGGCGTGCCCTTTCGCATATCTTGGGAAATTACGGGCTTGATAAAAGTGGATGCGTAACGCTAACACAATCCCTCAAGCCCGCAATCACCCAATCCCTGCTTCAGGTCGGGCTATCCGCTTGTAGTTGCCTTGCAGAAAAGGTGTTCGGTGTATACGCCTAGCAGTGTCTTCCGCTGTCAGCCCTGCTAGTCGTACCTCACTACCTTTCTGTACAGACGTTGCAAGCAACGTCTCTACGGCAAGCTACCGCTGCTATCCCTCACGCGATTCCATGATTGGGTGATTGCATGACTGGATGATGGGATGGGCGTTACGCGTTTTTCTATAATCATGTTGCTTTTTACAATCATGTCGCCTCCTTCGGGGCTATCATTGTTTTAATTTCCGCATTTCACCTCTGTGCCCTCTGTGATTATTCTCTGTGCCTTCTGTGGTTATTCTCTGCGCCCTCTGTGGTTATTCTCTGTGCCCTCTGTGATTATTCTCTGTGCCCTTTGTGATTATTCTCTGTGCCCTTTGTGATTTCAAAGATACGGCTTTCTATGGAAAATATATGGTTTCTTTTTTTACCTTTGTACTGAATTTTGTAAAAAGATTTTCTGTAACTAGAGG
>JAHDHP010000124.1 GCA_020631245.1 Bacteroidota bacterium
CTAATTCCTTGTTGATACCTGTTAATTCGATATTTTGGTGTTTAATTTTGCTCAATAAGCTTTTCCTCACTTTTCCATCTTTGTACAGTCGAATGGCGGTGTAAATAACGGAGATCATAAGCACTAATAATAAAATGAGGATTAGATTACGCGTTCTTATTTTATCAAAAAACTCTTTATTTGTTTTTTTCAAAGATTGATTTTCTTCGAGTTGAGAAGAGAGTGAAATAGATTTATTAATTCGTTCTTCTGTTTCTATTTTTCGAAGTGCTTGACTTTCTTGATAATTTTTGAGTAACAAAGAATAAACACCTGTAATCTTCTCATATTCTTTATCTTCTGCATAAAGGCGAACTAAATTTGTCATGACAGTTTCTAACTCCGTATCATCAAAATTAATTCCGTGAGAGATAGATTTGTTATAATATTTTTTGGACAATTGTTTTTGGTCATTCTTCATAAAGTGGAGGAGCTATTATAGCTGTTTCTTTTCGATCCAATAAATCATTGGTAAAAATATCATTAATAATTATACCTAATGAATCACAATCAATCGACTTTGGTGTTCCATAAATAGAACTATTCAACACTATACAGCTGATGAGTGAGAGTAGTAATTGCCGCATAGAAAAACGTGGTTATTATAATTTTTGATGTGGGTAATAGTAAAGGTAATAATAATATCACCTCTAATCTACAACTATTATACCTAAATACAAAGTAATATGTAACATTATTTAGCCGAACTCGTATTACTTGAGTTTTACTAAATCGCTTCATACTTTTATTTTAGATACCTGTAATAACCAATAGATGGTATAGTTATTGACTCATATATATACCGCTTAAATTTTGTTCTTTTTTTCTCAAATAACAAATGGATTCCATAAAAAAACTATATCATCAACATCTTATAGACATAACCTTCCATCAAGGAAGAATATTCCTATTCATTGGCTTGATTGGTTATTTGCTATTTGTCATTGTGCCTAAAACCTGGCAGATTTGCCCGCCTTATTTTCTAATACAAAGTTGGGGCATTGTTACTACATTTTTAGCATTAATAACCATTCATATTCTCTATAAATATAAACAATCGTGGTTATTGCCTATCTACACCTTACACGTAGTTAATATCTTATTACATATAGTTCCTATTATTTACTTATTACAAACAGAACCTGTATTACTAAATCGTGGTTATAGTTATCAATCAGCTTTCATCATATTTTATCTATTAGCAGCAATTAGCTGTGTTGGGACTCGAAGGTGGACAAAATATCTAATTGTGTGTAGTAGTTTATTATCTTGTACTTACATTCTATCCGCATCATTAATTAATATACACTCCTTTCTTGCACTTAATATTTTTGCCTGTTTTCTGTTTTACTACCTACATGATAGTGAACAAAAAGCGTTTTCTACTTTTAAATCAATTGAAGAAATAAAAATAAGTCGAGCAGCTCTTACGAGTAGTAATAAAGAGCTAGATCATGCTAATCAAAAAATGCAGGAAATCAACTACGCCTTATCACATGATCTCAAAAGTCCCCTACGCAATATGATGGGATTTGCACAATTACTACAGCGAAAAATGAATAAAACAGAGAAAGATCAAACCCAGCTAGAGTATATTGAATTTATAATTGAAGGAACCAAACAATTAGAAACTTTGATTGAGGAGATACTCCAGTTTTCTAAAATTTCTTGGAAGAAAAAAGAAGACTTAACAGCCATTGATTTGAATCAATTACTAGCAAACATAGAACAAAACTACCAAGTACAAATCCTCAATGGTACACTAAAACTAAGCATTAACTATCCATTCCCAACGATTAAAGGTCATTATACACGTTATTATTTACTGATACAAAATATCATTGATAATGGGATCAAATACAATGAAAATTCAGTTAAACGAATAAGTATTCACCCAACATTTAAGGACAATGTATTTCAAATAGATATTAATGATAATGGTATTGGCATTGCCCCTGAATATCACCAAAAAATATTCGATATTTTCGAACGCTTACATGGTAGTGCGCAATACAAAGGGAGTGGCATCGGCTTGGCATCTTGTAAAGAGGTAATGAACCAACTAGGAGGAGATATTTTAGTCCATTCAGAAACGGGTCAAGGAAGTACTTTTAGTTTGGTATTTCCCAACTCACTCCTAGCGCATTCCGAAGAAACAATCTGTAAAACAAATGGTTTAAAATAACTACAAAATACAATTTATTAAAATCTAAAAAAACTTGACTATTCAGTGACGATCATAAAACCTATTCAATCATTGTTTCGCGTGAGGGATAGTAACGGTAGCTTGGTGAAATAGAAACTTAGTGATGCTTCGACTAGCAGGGCTGACAGCGGAAGACACTGCTAGGCGTTTAGCAGCACTTATTTTCTATGAGCCAACTACAAGTGAATAGCCCGACCCCATTTTTCATAAAAAAATGCCACCAGCGAAGACGCTGGCAGCATTTTTTTATGAAAAATGGGGGCACGCCCAACAAATGATGACTGGATTAGAAATGGGTGTCTCACGAAACGATTACTTCCGATCCTTAAACAACATCACCAACCTGATATCATTATAATCCACTTCTTTATTCATCGCTTCATACATCGCTTTAGAACTAACACTACCATTATCTTTTAACTTGGCGGGATCTTTTTCGGCAAGAATCGTATCATGTGCTTTAATAACTCGTTGCATCAATGTCTCTTTGGGTCGGTATTTTGAAAGGTCAATAGTAGGATCTAGCCCACCTATTTTAACAATATGCCCGAAAATAGTACCCATTGTTAGCCCGCGTTCCTCGGCAATTTCCTCAATTGACATACCTTTTTCAATCATTTCGCGAGTTATGAGGAAAGTAGATTTTTTGACCTTCTTTTTCTTTTCTTTCTTTCGTTGTTTATGGCGTTTTATTTCATCAGGATTCGTAATTCCACCACATCTTTTGATAAACTGCGTCGCCTTTTTTTCGAGCTGTGTACTATTTGCCAAAGCCTCCTCTTCTGCCTCTACCGACAATTCTTGAAAACGTTGATCTGCTTTTAGCGCAAGGCTATCTACTTCGAGTGCCGCCCCATTGAAACCTTCGAGTTTAAGTCCTGCAAGGCTTTTGATACGCGAAAGAGCCACATACCCTTGTCCACGCTCAAAGGTAAATCGCAAGTCCATTTCTGCCATATCGAGGGTCATTCCCTGACTCTTGTGGACGGTAATTGCCCAAGCCAATCGAAGAGGAATTTGCGTGTAAGAGGCAAGTGATTTTCCAGTATCATCATTCATCCCCCACTCTTCACGATCCACTTTAAATGTTCGTCCGTCAACAGTTTTTACAATCGGCAAGCCGTCTTCTTTGTCAAAATCGGTCACTTCTCCCAGTGTCCCATTGACATAACCCAATTCAAAATTATTGCGTACAAACATCACTTTGGCTCCAATTTTCAAGGCTAAATCACTTTTGGCGCGCACCGATTTTTTGAGGATGTCTATTAGTTTAGTATTGCCTTTAGTAACCGCCTCATACACTTTTTCCTCCCCCGATAATTCAGCTAATTGTTCGTTATTGGTACGACTAACGTCTCTGTTATGTGTAAACAATTTGGGGGGTATCCAATCACTAGTAAGGCTTGTATTTTGAGCAGCTTCTAAAAGAGCAATTGATTTAGCCGACACTTCTCCCGCTCGCACTTCATTCAAAATAGAGGTAAGTTCGTCATTTCCTTGACGATGTTGCTCGGTTAAATAACAAACGGCAAGCTTCGCTTCGACCCAAGCCTTAGCCATAAAAGCAAACTTTTCACGGTTACTTTCATCGGAATTACCTACGGGGGGAAGTTGAAAAAAATCACCCGAAAAAATCACTTGTATCCCTCCAAATGGCTCCTCGTTTTCCTTAAAAAACTTCAATACTGTATTGACTAAATCGAGTTGAATTTTATGCAACATCGAAATCTCATCAATAATCAGCACCTTCGCTTTTTCCATCTTATCGCGCAGGTATTTTTTCTCTTTCAATAGGTTCAAAGCTCCTTGTGAAAGGATGTTCTTAACACCTATTCCCGACCAAGCATGGATGGTCATTCCATTGATATGAGTAGCTGCAATTCCAGTAGAGGCGGTAATAGCAACAGGTACTTTGCGGTCGCGTAAATACTGTATGTATTGATTTAAAACATAGGTTTTCCCAGCACCTGCTGATCCTGTTAAAAAGACATTGCGTCCAGATTTAAGGATTGATAGAGCAGTCGATTGTTTCATGGGTGGTTTATATTAATTGTCAGGCGGTGTGGGAATGAGATGGTAAGATAAAAAAAAGGAATCAGGTTTCAGGAGTCAGGGGTCAGTTTTTTTTTGTGTTAGTCCATAGTCCGAAATTTCGAGGCTATCAATCAAATCTTCAACTATCAACCAAAATTCTATCGACTGATTACTATGGACTAAATAAAAATCTGACTCCTGAATCCTCGCTCCTGACCCCTTCTATCGACTAAATAATCTTTCTATCGACTGAATGCTATGAACTAAAAAAACCTGACTCCTTTTTTCTTATCTTTACCCCCTATTTTTTCCTTTAAAACCAACCACCATGTCCTATAAATCATTTAAACTTGAAGTAGAAAATCACATTGCCACTATCTCCTTTAATCGTCCAGAAAAAGCCAATTCCTTGGATATGGATTCTTGGAAAGAACTAAAAGAGGTATTTGATGAGGTAGCAGAAATGCCAGCCGCAAGAGTAGTTATTTTACGAGGGGAAGGGAAGCATTTTTGTGCAGGCATTGACTTACAAACACTAATGGGAGTGCCGACCTCTTTCAAAGGGACTTGTGAAGGGCGCAAACGCACACAAATACGAAAATTTATTGAAACCATTCAAGAGAGTATCACCGCCATTGAAGACTGTCGCAAGCCTGTAATTGCAGCTATTCACAAAGCTTGTGTAGGAGGTGGGTTGAATATTGTTACGGCCTGTGATATGCGCTATTGCACTGATGATGCCTTTTTCTCTATCAAAGAAACCAAATTGGGTTTAGTCGCAGATATTGGGGTGCTTCAACGATTGCCTTATATCATCAATCCTGGTATGATGGCTGAACTTTCTTATACAGGTCGTCAGTTTGGAGGACAGGAAGCACAAGCCATGCAGTTGGTTACCAAATCGTTTGAAACACAGGAGGCAATGATGGAAAAGGTGCAAGGCTTGGCAGCAGAAATTGCAGCTAATTCGCCACTAGTCGTTCGAGGCGTAAAAGAAGTGTTGTTATATCAAAGAGATCACTCAGTTGAGGATGGCTTAAAATATGTGGCAGCCTGGAATGCAGGGATGATTATTTCAAATGATATTATGCAAGCCATGCAAGCGAACTTTACGAAGCAAACGCCTGTGTTTGAAGACTAGGGAAAAAGGGGGTAGGAGACAGGTTTCAGGGGTCAGATTTTGGAATTTCAAAACAAACTCAATCATCCAGTCATTCAATCAACCAATCATCAATTACTGGGCGCATCCCCCTTTGCGTATATTTTGCTTGCCTTTAGTTCATGCGAAAACGCATGAACGGGCAGCAAAATATACGCAAAGGGGGTCGGGCTATCCGTTTGTAGTTGCCTTGCAGAAAAAGTGTTCGGTATGATGCCTAGCAGTGTCTTCCGCTGTCAGCCCTGCTAGTCATTACCTCACTACTTTTCTGTACAGCGGCAAGCTACCACTACTATCCCTTGCGCGAGACAATGATTGGATGATTGCATGACGGGATGATTGGATAGGTGTTATGTTATAATCAGAATAATCTGTGTTAATTTGTGTAATCTGTGGTTAAAAGGGCAAGCACAAGTCATTGCTCCTACGACAACCACTTCACCTGTCGCTCAATTGCCACTCTAAACTCCTCTTTCATTCGATCAATTAACTCCGCAGCAGGCATCACATCTTTAATAGTAGCCACTCCTTGTCCAGCCGACCAAACATCTACCCAAGCCTTCGCATCACTATTCAGTTTTTCACCCAGATTTACTTTGGCTTTACTTGCCCATATTTCTCGTGGAATACCCGCCTCCAACAAACTTGCTCCCATATAATTACCTGGGATACCAGAAACCGCAGCCGTATAAACAATGTCACCAGTACCTGATTCTGTGATCATTTCTTGATAAGCATCTTTAGCCACTGCCTCTTTGGTATTAATAAACCGCGTTCCCATATAAGCCAAATCCGCTCCCATTTGCATAGCAGAAGCCACATCTTGTCCAGAACTTAAACAACCTGATAAACAAATAACACCATCGAATATTTCGCGAATCTCCGATACAAAAGGAATCGGATTCAAGGTTCCTCCATGCCCACCTGCACCTGCGCACACCAATACCAAACCATCTACACCAGCCGCTATTGCTTTTTGTGCATGGTACTTATTCGTTACATCATGAAATACCAAACCACCATAACCATGTACAGCATCTACTACATCTTTTACGGCTCCTAATGAGGTAATAATAAGGGGGACTTCTTGTCGTACACAGACCTCTAAATCGGCTTGTACGCGTGGGTTGGTTTTGTGGATAATCAGATTAACACCGTAGGGAGGTAATTTGATCCCTTGTTCATCTTCTACCTCTTTTAGGGCAGCTTTCAACTCAATTAACCACTCTTCAAAACCTTCAGTACTGCGATTATTGAGGGCAGGGAAAGTTCCTAAAATACCACTTTTACAACAAGCCTTTACCAAATCCAATTGGGATACAATAAACATGGGGGCTGCTACAACAGGCAGTTGTAGGTTAAATTTTTCGAGGATTTGTTCTCTCTTAGTCATAGCTATGATTGTTTATTTATTTAATCTGTTTGATCTAGCCAACTAGGTGGCCGTTTTTCTAAAAAGGCAGTCAATCCTTCTCGTCCTTCCTCTGAGTCTCTTGTATCCGCAATCAACTTGATTGTCCCTTCTATCATCTCCTTTGTTACTTCTCCAGAGGAGACATCAAATACGAGTTTCTTGGCTGCTCGCACCGCATTAGGCGCATTTTTCAATATCTTTTGTGCCCATTCGTTGACCATACCGTCTAAGCCCTCCTCTTCGACAATCGCATTTAAAAAACCAAGTGACTTCGCCTCTTCTGCACGTACAATTTCGCCAGTAATAAAAAGTCTTCGAGCAGCTTTTTCACCTAATGTGCGTACTACATAGGGGCCAATCGTCGCAGGAACCATGCCCAATTTCACCTCACTCAAAGCCATCTTTACTCTTGGCGTTCCAATTGCCATATCACAACAGCAAATCAAACCGACGCCCCCCCCAAAAGCGGCTCCTTGTACGCGGGCAATAGTAGGTTGAGGTAAGAAATTAAGGACTTTTAGCAGTTTGGCCAAACGGGAAGCATCGGCATAATTTTCTTCATAACTATTCTGCCCCATTCGACGCATATAATTCAGGTCGCCTCCTGCCGAAAAACTTCGCCCTTCACTTCCCAAAATCACCACTTTCACCGCTTCGCTCTCGCTTGCTGCTTCCAATACTTCTGTCATTCGAATAATCTGGTGATCGTCAAAAGCATTATGTACCTCTGGGCGATTCATGGTCAAGCGCAAAATACCTTCTGGAGAAAGATGTAGTAACAGTTCTTCCGAAGGATTGTTTAATAACTTTTCTAGTGTATTTTTGTGTGTCATTTCTTTAAAATTATCGTGTTGCAAAGAAACAGACTTCACGAATCATAAGCAAATAAAGAGACCATGAAAGTAATAAGTGTACATAAAGGCGGTTTGGATCAGCTTCAAATAACAGAGGTAAATAGCCCTACTCCCAACACCGGTGAGGTATTGGTTCAGTGGAAAGCTACTTCCCTCAATTACCATGATTACCTAGTCGCAAAGGGAGTACTTCCCGTTCCTGATGGGCGTATTCCTATGTCGGATGGGGCTGGCGAAATCATTGCTGTGGGCGAGGGTGTGGAACAATGGAAAGTAGGAGATAAAGTAATGTCTCTCTTCTTCCCCCATTGGATCGAAGGCAAACCTACACGCGCCAAAACTTCTGCCATTTCAGGCGAAACAGCCGACGGTTTTGCCATAGAACAATCAGTTGTAACAGCTGAGTCACTAACAGCTATTCCCGATAACTATACTTTTGCTGAAGCAGCGACCCTTCCTTGTGCAGCAACAACAGCTTGGCGAGCTTTGATGGTAGAAGGAGGTTTGCAAGCTGGTGATTCGGTACTTATCGAAGGTTCAGGAGGGATGTCTATTTTTGCCTTACAACTAGCCGTCGCAGCAGGAGCCAAAGTATATGCGACTACTTCCTCCCAAGAAAAAGCGGATCGTTTACTAGAGATGGGGGCTTGTGCAGTGGTCAATTATAAGGATGATCCCAAATGGGGACGTACTCTTTATAAAATGAGTGGAGGGATTGACCATGTCCTTGATATTGGTGGTGGTGCAACGTTTAAACAATCGGTGGAAGCAGCCGCTATTGGTGGGCATATTTGTTCGATTGGTATTTTGGGAGGTCCTAAAGGAGAAGTGGTATTTCCGAAATTGTTTTTTAAACAGTTGCGGGTATCGGGTATTGCTGTTGGTAGTCGAGTAATGCAGGAGGCGATGGTTCGCTCAATCAATATTAGTGGTTGGAAGCCAGTGATTGACCGCAGCTTTGGCTTTGAGGAGTTGGCAGATGCGTTTCGGTATCAGGAGACAGGGAAGCATTTTGGGAAAATTGTAGTGGAGTATTGAGTTCTTATCCAAAACTGTCACCAGTGGTGACAGAATTATCTTGGACTAATAATCTCATTATATTATCTCGAGCTAAAACTTTTGCCCGTTCATGCGTCCTCGCATGAACAACTGACAAGGATAGTCATTGCACCAACAATTTTTGCGTCTTCACAACTTGTCCATCTACTACCAAAACAGCGAAATATATTCCACTATTTACATCACTCCAATTCCATATTTCTTCTCGCTTATCCACCATTAATACTTCATTATTAATGAGCTTACTAATTTGTTGCCCCTGTAAATTATAAATTTCTAAACTTATATTAGTAGCTTTTTCCAATACAATTTGGAAGGTCGTTATTTGACTTATTGCATCAGTGATTATCTCCAATTGTACTGTTTCTTGTTTAGGAATAAGTGCTGCATTTACAGCAGAATTACACTCGTGAATAGGTCTAGGACAGCGTACCTCTTCATGCTCATCATTACAAAAAATAATTTCATTTCTATTTTTTGCCTCTAAGAATCGATATTCTACAATTGATTCTAAGTATTCCATTCCTCCATGTATTGGCCCTTTTAGAGTTCCTATCCCTTCTATCCATATGATAGTTGGATAATCCTGATCTATCCACTCTAATGTCCATTTTTTTCTTTTTTGACCATACAATTCTACTAATTCAATATTCTTAACGACACAATCATGTTTATTCCATGAAATCTTTCCATCAATAGTAAAGACATAAAGAGGTAGAGAAATAGTATCATTTTCTTCTAAAGAAAAATCATACAATAACAAGGTTGTATCTTTTACATAAATAAAATGATTAAGATGAATATAAGCTTTATGATTTTCTTCTAATACAGCTCCTACAAAGCCCCTCTCGACATCAGGTCGCTCCCTTTCTCTAGTATACATTTTAGTGAATACCTTATCATCAATGATAGTATCTCCATCAAAAAAATAGAAATGAT
Source organism: Bacteroidota bacterium (assembly GCA_020631245.1). GTDB lineage: Bacteria > Bacteroidota > Bacteroidia > Chitinophagales > UBA2359 > JAHDHP01. Next base: position 9,705 of record JAHDHP010000124.1, read on the forward strand.
AAGTATCTGGTAAAAAAATAGCAAAACCTGGCTGACAACGATATACTAGCCACTCTTTGTCATCTTCAATAAATGGGAGAGGTTCTTGAGCAAATAAAGAAGGTGTATTACATATAAAACATACAGGAAATACGATGAATAAAAATAATCGGATGGTTGTCGTGAACATATTTGATAGTAATTTTGATTAATTAACTTTCCTTCCGAATTATTCAAATATACCTTAAACAATTAAGAAACAGAAATATGTAGCAATTGCAATGCGTGAGAACTAGAAATGACAAGGGCTGCATTGGAGATTTATGAGGCTGAGTAGCATAAGTTCTTGGACATAAATTATTTGACAAAAAATAACCACATAAGGCAGATAAGAATAAATTCATTGTTCTTCAGCCAGAGGCTGAAAATTGTCGTTGAAACCACCAGCGAAGACGCTGGCGGCAGCCTCTTCGTCGCACATCGCACCTAGTACTTCGCACATTTTTCGCGTGAGGGATAGTAGCGGTATGGGGCGTATTAGGGGATGTTTGTGAAGCAAGGAGTGCCGCAGGCTGAGCGGAGTGAGCGAAGACAAGGGACGACTATGCAGAACAATATATCCCGTAGCCACATAATAGCGGATAGCCCGACCTTGCTTGCGTATATTTTCATTCATTTATGATGAAAATATACGCAGGCAAGGGCACGCCCAGAAATTAAGGGACTGAAGGATTGAGGGACTGAGTTAGAAGATAGTCCTTTCTTTAAATCTGCCATGTTGAGTTCAAATACGCCATATTAGGATATAATGTTAAAGGGCAATCCTACTGTCTTCAACTTCGTACCATTTGGTGTTTCAAATTCCTCGAAGGTGCCGCTATCTTGGTGGAAGTGGGAATCTTCTAATTCTTCGATGTCGAGGATGGGGGCAATGCAGACATCTTTACCCTTAAAAAAGGCAGTCCATTCATCGCGGGTTTTAGTTTTGAAGAGGGCTTCGACTTGTGATTTGTCGAACTGATTATTGAAGAGGGTGAAAGGATTTTGAGTTTTCCATGCCTCTTTTTCGACGAGCGTACAGAAGTTATTCCAAAATTTCATTTCGACGGCTGCGAGTGAAATCCATTTCTTATCGGCACATTCGTAGGCAGCATAATTGGCAACGGTTTTACCATTCAACACATTAAATTGTTCATGATCTAATTTATCCTTATGTAGGGCATATGGGAAGGACAAATAAGGCATGACTGCATTGGCTAAGGGAACATTGAGATAAGCTCCCTCTCCTGTATTCGCTCTGCATATCAAAGCTCCTTGTAGGGCAATAATCGCCATGTAGGCTCCTCCAATATCTGCAAATTGTGTACCTGGCACAACGGGTTTTCCTCGGTCATCTTTGAGTAGCCCCATGATGCCTGCATATGCCAAATAATTCAAATCATGCCCTGCTTCCTGCTTGCAATCTCCATCCTGATTATAACCCGTTATCGAAACATATACCAGTTTAGGATTGATAGCTTTTAAGGCTTCATAACCCAATCCCCAAGCTTCCATCGCACCTGGTCGGAACTGTTCAATAAGGACATCGGCATCTTTGATTAGTTCGAGTATTTCTGCTTTCCCTGTTTCTTGGTTATAATCAATACTTAGCTGTTGCTTATTGTGATTTAACTGATGAAACAATCTATTGGCCCCATCTATTTGACTCCCCATAAACCGCAGATAATCAGGACGTTTAGGGCTTTCGATCTTAATGACCGTCGCCCCCATTTGCGCTAACAAATGGGTGGCGACTGGCCCTGGAAGTAGGCGGGTAAAGTCGAT
>JAHDHP010000125.1:0-8398 GCA_020631245.1 Bacteroidota bacterium
AGAGCGTGCGATAAAATTTAGAAGGTAAGGCTGTTTTTTCTTTTTATCCAAATAAATTGGGCTAAATTATATAAAAATATGCGCGTAACGCCATCTAATCATGGTTACGCGTTATATCTTTGTAAAAACGATTCATTACAAAATGTACGATGTATAATGAAGGGGAAAAGGCAAGCCGTTTTTCTTTGAACCATAAAAGAGTTTAAAGAACATTTAAGTATTTTCATAAAAGGATCAAAGAGGAAAATGGAGTACATATAAGATTCGTCTTCGACTTCAGCCTAGCCGTTGAAACTTGTCGTGAAAACCACCAGCAAAGATGCTGGCAGCAGCTAAGAAATGAGTGCGTAACGCTAACTCAACAACACAATCCCACAACAACACAACAACTGTCTTTGCGTGAGGGATAGTAGCGATAGCTTGGTAAAATAGCCGCTTTTGTGAAGCAATGACTAGCAGGGCTGACAGCGGAAGACACTGCTAGGCATCTGCTGAACTAGCGGGTATGAGGCAACTACAAACGGATAGCTCGACGAAGCCGCAGTGCTACCATTGCTTGTTCGTTTCATGCGAGGACGCATGTGTTGGCTTGGTGTTCATGCGAGGACGCATGAACGGGCAACAGTGGTAGTATTGCCGCTTGGGCACGCCCAGTTATTGATGATTGGGTGACTGGATGATTGAATGTATAGTTGGGTGAAATAAAGTAAACTATTCGTAAACAACTACTTTCCCTGCATAGTGTCCGTCCGCACTTTCCATTTGGAGCATGTATACACCTGGGTTTAGGTCGCTGAGGTCAAATTGGTTATAGTTCGGTACTAATTGGGTGTAGGTTTTGACTACTTGCCCTGCAACATTGCTAATTTTTACGATTGCATTATTGGTATTTTTAGCTGTTGAGATAACGTTTACAACATCTCTAGTTGGGTTGGGATAGATGCCTAGTGGTTTGATTTTATCATCGTTGAGGCCGACAAAACAATCGGAACCAGTACGACGATTATCGAAAAATTGCTTACCAAAAAGAAGACAGAAAGGCACGCAACCTCCGTGTCCTAAAAAGCCGAGTTGTCCGAAGTTCTCACAAAAATCACTCATTTGTACATTTTCAATTCCTTTTGCTTTGAGATGATCATAAGTAAAGGTTGTATTTTCGAACATTACTTGCTCATCATCACAACAGCCCATTAAATACATATCTGCTTTAGGTTCCCAATCGTAAAGATCATTGTCACGAAGAGCAATACGAAAAGGGTGGTCAGGATCATTTTTAAAATCGTCAAGAACTGATTGTAAAAGCATTTTACTAGGAACTTTAGGCACATTAAGTTCTCTTAGAATCGTAAAAAAGGCTTCTGAGTCGCCTTGAAAATCATTAAGTGTTGCAAATTCTTCTGTAAAAATAACTTTAAATTCACTTAGTAATTCAGGATATACAGATTGGTAACTCATGAGTACATAGGGTAAATAATTGGGGCTAGAATACTCTTCCCACATTACTTCTGCTTGTATTTCTGACATATTGTATGGTCCTGACATTGGTGCAGCAGCAGTTACAGTAAACTCGTCTGCGTGGTTGGTTTCAATCTCTTTGAATAGAGCCATAGCACCATGCCCTCCTTGTGAATAACCATAAATGAAAAGTTGGTCATTGAGCATGAAGTCAAGTTCTTCAGATAATTCGCGGGTAGCACGTAGGAGGTCAATTCCTGCTGTTGCTTCTGATTTGGCGTGTACATATGGGTGCATATATTCTGAGTCGCCTAGTCCAATGTAGTCGGGCATTACAGATACATAACCAGATGCGGATAAAATCACTCCGATATTGTGTTCTACTGATAAAGCAGATGGGACACCTGTATTGCTAAATGTAGTACCATGTTGATAAATAGCTGTCGCTAAACCACAGCCGCTCAATCCTTGTGGTACGGAAATAAGACCAGATGCTTGGATGGTTCCATGAACTGGATGTGGTGTGTTATATAATACTCGATAGACATCTACTGCATAGTCGATTGCTAATAGTTGAATAATCGTTTCGAGTGGGAAAGGTAAATTATCAGAAACACCGCCTATAAAATCTTGTAAGACTCCTTCCATTTCATCTTCCGTGTAAGTACGTACAAATTCATACGACTTAACCACTTGTGCTTGTACTTGTGTTATAAAAGCAAAACACATCATACATAATAAGAGTACTCCTTTTTTCATATTTTTTCTTTTTTTGAATGAATGAACATTTAACTAACTGTTGTTTTCAAATTTACAAAAAAATATGGCTAACTAATGTCATGAAATCAATGAAGGATAGGATAATATCAATAAAATAACGCGAAATTGTGATAGATTTCACAACGTATAACTTTTGAACAACATGATGAAATATCTTTATCTTCTTTTATTGCCCCTTAGTTTTTTGATAGCTTGCCAAGATTCTTCGACTGACACAGAAAAGGAAACGACTAAAAATGATACCTCTGCTTCATCGGAGAAGGGGGTAAACACCCAACAAAATGCATCGGGATCACCGATGTATATTGATGGATGGTCGCCTAATATTTCTAATGAAATGGTGTATCTTTTAAAAAGTAAACATGCTCCTGCTTTTGAAAACTGGAAATTGGCGATTGATTCTGTTATGACGGATTCGACAGGTAGTTTTGTCTTTTCCCCTTCCGTGGAAGAGGGTCTTTATGCGCTTCGAAGTAAGGAGATTGCGAATCTTTATGGGCAAATTTATTTTTATTTTATGCCTGGAGATACCTTAATCATTAACCCAACTAATGACTCGAAAACGTTGACGATGAGTGGTAGTGCAGGACAACGCAATATGTATCAATGGGAATCACATTTGCGCTTTTTCAAGTATTCAGAAATTCGACAAAAATTGAATGATAGTAAAACTTATCCTAAAGATACCTTTGTCAATTTTGTGCAAAACCGACGTAAAGAAGGACATGACTTTATGAAAGAATATTTTAAAGATCAGGAAATTCCTTCTGTGTATAGTGACTACTTGAAAGCAAAGATCGACTTTGCTTGGGTCAATCGTATTAGTCATTACCAACAATACCATATCTACTACACCCAACAAAAATGGCGATACTTCCCGTATGATTCACTGGGTATTGATTATTTGAATGATGAGGGATTGAAAAATACTTGTTGTCCTTTTTCGCGCGAATATGCGAATGCGATTGGAAGTCTGATGGAAGAACATTATCAAAGAGGACGCGATCCAAAGATTGCTGATTCAATCCATTTTGATCAGTTGTTGGATAAACGTTTTGACATTGCTAAAGAGCATTTTACAAAAGAGGCTCGTGATATAGCCTTAGTGAATGTCTCTAAACAGTTTTTCTTATCTATGGCAGAGGATAACTTTTTTGATAAATTGGAAGAGATCAATAGTTATTTTAAAACTAATAAAACCAATGATCATTTTTATCACTTTTTCGAACAACAGTATGAAAGTCTGAAAGCAATTGCTCCTGGTGAAACGGCTCCTAATTTCACATTACCTAACCCAGCGGACAAACCTGTTTCTTTGAGTGATTTTAAGGGGAAGGTGGTTTATATTGATTTTTGGGGTACTTGGTGTGGGCCTTGTATCGCTGCTATGCCTAAACTTGTTAAATTAGAAAAGCAGCTTGAAGGTGAAGATGTTGTTTTTCTAATGGTAGCATTGGAATATAATGAAGGGAATGTTGCCAATTGGAAAAAATATCTACAGGATAAGAATGTACCTGGTACACATGTGGTAGCTGAGAAACAATTTAAGAATAAAGAAATTGTTCCTTATTTGATTTCCGCTGCTCCCTCTTATGTATTGATTGACAAGGAAGGGAATATTGTAAAAACTAGAGCCAAAAGCCCTGATAAAGTAGAAGCTGATATAAGAGCTTTGTTGTAATTTTTTCGTGCTTGTCCAATGTCATGTTTATGAGGGGTAATATGCAGTTCTCTTCCATCTCTTTGGAACTCTTTCTCCTTCTTCTGTTTTACATATAATGACACTTATTTTTTTGACAGCACCTTTTTACTAATCACTATTATTTGTTTTACCTTATGATTGAAAAAGCATACGAACTTAAGGCTTACATTCAACAAAATAATATCACCAATCGATTTGGGCTTGAAAATGCTGTTAAATTTCATACCAAAGATGCTCCGAGTATCAATCGAATTATGCTTGCCTGTGTACAGCATAATGTTTTAGCTAATTTTTTAGCCGAACGAAAAGTAAAATCAAAAATCAATAAACCATTTATAGCACGTTATTCCAATGTGCTAAAGCAACAGAGTGATTTGGATGGAGAGGAAATTAAAAAGGCGATGATTTTATGCCTCTATATCTCCAATTTCATCAGTAAAGAGGACATCGAAAAACGCTTACATAAAAACCCACAAAAGGAAACACCAGCCTCCTCGCCCAAGAAGAAAAAAGAAGCTACTTCTAATCAGCATCAAATTCCGCTCCCCCCTTCTGTCTCTAAAGATGACCAAGAAGTGGATGAGGTTGAAACCATTATTGGTTTTAAATTTAATGAGGTGAATGCGCCTGATAAATCATCTCTTTCTCCCCTTTTCCCAATAGAAAAGGAGCCTAAAAACCAAGAAGCGGAGGAAGTTGAAGAGACCAATACACTTGTTCGTACACCTGCTCCTGCTGTTGAACGACCAGCTAGTAAAAAACCTGTGAAATCGCCCCCTAAAGCAGTTGAAAAAGCGAAGCCAAAAATTCTTAAAAAGAAAGCTACGAATAATGATACTAAGCAAGGAGGCGGGTTTCTTAAATCTTTATTTTTATTATTACTTTTGCCTTTCCTGTACTTTCTTTATACCTATGCTTACCCTTATTTTTCTAATAACTGGCTTTCTACACCCACCTATTGTATTGCTACTGGTTTGAAGATTCGCTCTGAACCAAGCGATGCCTCGGAACATTTGGCTAGTGTTGGTTTTGGAGATGAATTGAATTATTATCGAGAAGCAGAAAGTGCACCTGGTTGGATTTATGTGCAGGGTGCTGGAGAGAATGGTTATGTAAAAGCTAAGTATGTAGCTGATAAGCAGTATGCTAGAGAATTGGCTGCTATTTTGGGGGATCCAGAAGCTCTTTATGGGACGGGTTTGACTCGTAATCGAAAAGCCTTGAAAAGCTATTTTGACACGAAAAATTATTGTGGTTTGATGGACATGGCTGTTGCTCAAGAAATTTATAAAAATGAGCCGCCTGTTTGTAATGAAAGATGGCAAATTTTTGCAAAAGATCATACCACTTCTCTTTCTCTTCGTATGATTGGAGATGGTACGATTGAATATGCGGGTTTATTGACTAATGTTGGTGATGCGTATCAAAAGAAATTGGTGATTTTGAGTTTTGAGGGGAATGCAGAAAATGCAAGTGGCTTTTTGGAGATGGATTTACCTGCTTCGGTAGAAGAGATTGCTTTGGCTAAAACTGATGATAAAAAATGGAATATTGGTGCTTACGATACTCCTAATAAACAAAAGCTCGAAAGAGATGGTATTTATTTTCGTACAACGGATGATGCAGGTACTACGGAGACTTATTTGGTGATTTGGGAGAGTGGAGATTTGCAGTTATTGAGGCAATAATGCTTTTTCAACAAAAAAACCACATAAGAAAAATAAGACACATAAGTAGTAAAATTGCCATTTCATTTTTTGTCATATAAATTTGTCTAGGTGATTACTGTTCCTGTATCACCCCCATCAACACATCATAAGGTATTTTTAAATAGCGACTATCCTCCTCATCTTGTGGAAGGAATAGCCCGTATTGATCTTCGTCATTATAAATATCAATCGGCTTATCCTTTATTCGATCATATTTGCGAGCATCATTTCGATTGAAAAAGATCTTATCAAAGGCATTCTTTTTGTCCTTATCCACTAGCAAAATTTTATACCCTTCTGTTGTTGCTTCCCCTTTCCACACGGTTTCTTTTCCTTCCAATTTATTAAGGGCTTGTACAAATGCTGCTTGGTCTATGGATCCCCAGTGTCTTTCTTGGGTCATTTGAATCGGGTCAATTATTTTTTCTTCAAATGTACTGGCAGTGGTACTTGGGCGTTCACGTCCTATCCAGGTACCTAGCAAAAAGGCGGCTATAGCAAAAAGGAGAATGCTTAGTAGCAAAGCGGGTATTTTTCGTTTTTTTCTTCGAGACATAAATTGTGGGATTGTGGGATTGTGGGATTGTGGGATTGTGGGATTGTGGGATTGTGGGATTTAAAAAGTTCGAGGATGTTCATCATATTTCCAAATATAAACCGACCTTATTATGGACAAAAAAGGCATTTCTCCTTAAAAAAAATCTGACTCCTGAAACCTCTTACCTGACACCTAAAATTCCTACAATCCCATATACTCTTTAAACAATAATGATTCCTCCACTTCTGTCAAAATCTCTTCAATCAATTCAACATGTGGATCTTGTCCTAAATGATCGTAAAAATAAACAACATAAAACGGATTACTTGCTAACTGTTGACCAGATAGTTGAGTTAAATCATTTTTGCTGATGACAACTGCTAAAAGGCGGTCATTAATCTTCCTTATCTTTTTCTTCGTGGCTTCTTCTTTATTACCTATCGTACCTGTTTTCGCATAATAATGGAGTTGGGGATCACGCGTTTTATTCCGCTTTTTAGCAATTTTGCCCATATAGTAATAAGCTGTTCCACGTCCTAGTGTTTCTGTACCGGGTGAGCTAACCACTTTATCAAGGGCAAAAAAGATGTTTTCTTTGGTAAAGTTGGTATACGCTTCTTTTCCCCAACCTTTCGTCTCAAAACTCGCATAATTATTCACACTCCCCTCTTCATTCAAATGGACTTTAAATTTACTGTTTAAAGTTACCATTTTACCATACATCTCTAGCATTTTCACAGGACTAACCTCAATGGGACTACCTCCTACTGTAGACTGAGAAAGTGCAGCGGTAAAAGGCCCTCTTTCTCCTGCTTCTCGTGCTTCTTGGTAAAAATGTGATTGTTCGGGATAACTATAATTACGCAAGTAGGGATTACAATTTTTGAAAATAGCCGTTTCCCCATCTATATCTTGATACATATCCAAGTTTTTACCCGTCCATGTATTTAGTTGATAATTATTGGCTAGTCCTAGTGCTAAGACCGATTTGGTATTTCCAAAATAACTCCCCTTTTGATCTGATATACTTCGTGGCCAAAAATCTTTATTAAAGGTCAGTGTCTTATCTGCTAGATAGCCGATACGCGGATATATATCTGGTGCAACTCCTCCCACCAAAATTGGATTGTTTCCACCTGTCAAATTACTTTTTAAAGTAGCTGCATCATAAGAACCCAAAAACATAATAAGGGAATGGTAGATATTACTAGAGCGGATTAGGTAATTGATATTATTACTTGATAATAAATCTGTACTAGACATTGTCCATTGATAACCACCCATCGAACGTCCTCCATAATGCGTAATCGGATTAGGCATTCCTTCCAATGCGCCTCTGTTTTTTAAGGCTTTCCAATTGAGGGTAGAATTGGGCACTTGAGAGGTGACAGCCGAATACATAATGGGCTTAATAGAAGAACCTGGCCCTGGCTGCATAATCAACAGGTTTCGATTTCCATATACTTCTCGCTCATCTCCTGCTACTCGATTGAGATAAAAATTGCGATTATAATCATTGATTTCACCTACATCATTCGGGTTGAGTTGAATTTGAGGTTTATAGTCTACTATCATTCGCAGTCTTCCCTCCCCATCCATAGCTGATACCGCATATTGACGATAGCGATCTCGCCCTCGTTTCACTGGCTTTTTCCAATTCTCTTTCTTTGCCCTACTCTCAATCGCTTTATACGCATTATTGGTCAATTCACTATCAATAGACAATTGTACATCCTCATAAAACCTTGTTCCCGTTGTATCTTTTGCAATCGCATTATTGGCAGCATTAGCATAATGATAAGCCCATAAAAACCGATCTTCTAACGGATAAAAGAATCGCTGTCGCCCATTCAACCAAATATTTTTCATAAGGTATTGAGCAGGTTCTTGGCTATAAATATACTGCCCTTGTTGACTGCCTTTTTTAGTATAAAAAGTCAGCTTATCATTGGGCAATACCCGAATACTAATATCTTCAAAGGCTTGACGATAAGGGGCATACCTCGTAGCAGCCGTATTTTCGATAGAGACACTACCTGTTTTATCCACATTCGATTTGTACGTACTAGCAATCAATAACAACTCCTTTTCTTTCGTCCAATCCGCAGGAATTTGGGCAATCCGCAAATTAGGAGGCACATCATTCCGATTGGAAAGGATATTACTTTTAACCGATTGAGTTGTAACAGCAACTCCCTCTCCTCCTCGTTTCAA
>JAHDHP010000125.1:8498-9631 GCA_020631245.1 Bacteroidota bacterium
TGCAACTTTTTGAAGGGGCCATTTAAATCTTGACACTCAGATCTTACTTGTGAAATGGTTTCGTTCAACTGAAAATCATCTTCCTCAAATACATAAGGCTGTTTAATAAACACACCAATCAAAAAGATTAAGACGAAGGGGACTAAACTAAAAAAATTGAATCGCACCATGCGACGTTCTCCTTCGGCTTGGTAAAAGGCCAATAGCAATAAAACAAAGCAAAAAGCAAGCGTGAGTTTACTCGTCAAACTAATGAAAGGAAAATCTTGTCCGAAGAAAATAAAACGATTGGTACAGGTCAGCCAGATAAAAAAGGCCATCGTAAACAGCAAGAGTAAAACCCCAAAAGAAATAAAATTTTTACTCTTGGTATCAGTTGGGTCAAAGGTGAAACGATAGGACAAAGAGAAGCCAATACACAGTAAAATCATCAATACCAACAAGCCCCGAACTGCCCATATGGAATGTTCGGAAACGAGGTAACGCGTAATAGCTAAGTCCGTGGTTTGCGTTATATAACTCGCCCCCTTATTAAAGTGCGGTTTCAATTGAAAATATTGATCCTTTTGCTTTTCTTCCTCACTAAAATTACCTTCCAAATAGGTATTGATGAACCATTGATTTTGAGCAGCTCTTAACACCAAATCTACCGCACTCGATTCAAACTCTTTTTCCTTCAAAATATCATTCAAAGGTGCCCCAAAAATTTCGGCGCGGTACTTTGCATATGAATACTTTTCTAGGAATTCAGTCCCTCGATTGAAGCCCGTCAAACAAAGAATAAGAATCACTGCCGAGACACCTCCTAACCAAAAGGTACGATATTCATGCAAGTATTCATTCTCATGTCGGAGGGTCATCACATTCGCAAAATACAAGCCTACCACCAAAGCAACAGCAAAAGCGACTAAATAAGTGACGATTCCATTTTGTAAGACAAATCGAAATAAAGGAATCCCAAAAAGAATTAAGATCATAAAAAACACCCCTACAAGAATCACCGTATACAATGCCCTTTTTCGTTTTCTAGAACCGCGTTTTTGATACAGTCGTTGTAAGTTTCGAAACAATTCAAACAAGAGAATAAACAATAAAAAGATAATCGAATAACCCGTATCTAAAGCGGCAATAAT
>JAHDHP010000125.1:9731-11503 GCA_020631245.1 Bacteroidota bacterium
CGTACTAGCCAGAAAAAGCCTGTAAAAAAGCAGGTAAAGAAGAAATGTTGTTGACTTCGGAGGAAGTGAAATTCTGCCATTTTTATATCCTCAATGGGAGGAAAAGCCGCCATCCGCCACTGCAAAATAACACGAATCAAGAGGAAGGAAAAAACCACAATATAAAGGATAGACTCCGCCGTACTCATTCGCCGATCCGACAAAATAGAAAGGATCAAATAGAGCAGCCAAAAGCCCAAAATAAACCACACCAAATAAGCCGCTTTTATCGGATGATCTTGTAGAAAATTATGGATTTGAAACTCCCAATCTAGTTGATCTGATGCTGAAGCCAACAAAAAAGACTCATTCGCCTTGTACAATTGATCACGCAAGCCTTCCTTTTGATCCATCACCTTAAACAACAATTGCTCATTCGCCGCCCCCTTATAATAAATTACATTACCCGAAATGTGATGCACATTATCTGCTTCTTTCATCAAGGGAAAATAATAACCTCCAGATGATATATTTTCACTCACATCCTCAAAAGAAGAACATAAAAAGAGGTTATTTTCTTCCCCATCTTTCAGCTTATACCGCTTCGGAAATAAATGCCTCAACCGATACCTCCCACCATTTCCCTTAATAATTCGGAATCTATTTTCATCGGCAGCAGGAAAGCCCGTATAGAAAATGTCGCCTTCACTAAGATTGGTTCGAAAAGCCCGCTTAGGCTTTCCTTGTTCAGTCTTTCCATTACTAATCCTTATGCCTGCCGTATTTGCCAAAAGTGGTGAGGGAAACAAGGTAAATGGCGAATAATTCCGCTGCTTTTTACTCGCATGTACTGTTGTTCGCAATAGCAAAGCCCCCTCCAACATAGCCAGTACTTCTTCATTCGATTGGGTGCGTGGGAAATTGGCCGCTGTCGCCAAGCGAAATAAGGAATATCCTTCTCGTAAACGATTAAATTCATGCTCATACACCTTTCCATCCCCAAAAGAAATCTCATACACCGCCAGATGCTTTCGTCTCCCCTCTTTTATTCGCAAACTAAATAGCACCTTCTCCCCTATCACCACCGAATCCTCCTTGACTGATGTAGATCGTTCTTCTTCCGAAACCGATTCATTTTCTAGTACTTTTGGCTCCTCATATACAGGAACCCGAATCTCCAAATAATCATCTATTGGAACTTGATCGTAAAATGCATTTTGCAAATAGTATTCCTCTGCATTGAAATTATAAGTATAAAATGGCTCATAAAAATTTCGTCCATCCAATACATGTCGGCTTAGTTCACTCTTCAATGTAAGCACCCCTCTCTTTGCGTCCCAAAGAGCTTTCTTAGGACTCTTTTCATCTACTAATTTCAACTCCTTTTCATACTGATACCCCAAATGTTCGAGGACATGATGATCAAGATTGGTGAACACATTTTCAGAAGGACGTGTATAGTTATCAACAATCATTACCCCCCAAAAAGAAAAGGCAATACTGATCACATATACCAGTGTTCGTTTGCTCCATATATCATTTCCCCAAGCACTGTGCAGCAATAGTAATAGTACCAAACTGACAATGGTAAAGAGTAAATAGGTATTGAATGTAAAAAGGGCAAATAGCATATGCCAAATTGTTGAATAATATTTTGTTTCTAATGCTGGGCGTGCCCCCATTTTTATTTTTTTCGCCCGTTCATGCGTCCACGCATGAACTACGAGCGAATAAAAATAAAAATGGGGTCGGGCTATCCGCTTGTAGTTGCCTCATAGACAAGGTGTTCGGCT
>JAHDHP010000126.1 GCA_020631245.1 Bacteroidota bacterium
TTTACAAAATAAAAAAATCTATGCAATAAATGCATCCTTATCGACAAATACAATGGAAGTTTTCGCTAGGATTTCAAACAATTTCATTTGCATATACTGATAAATAAATTGGAATAAATAAAAAAAAAATAGTCAAGCTTTTTACACTGCTATCAAAATAACATCAGATATAAGAAGCTATCTTCTATTACTAATAAAAAAACCTATTCTTCACTTAAAAAATAAGCAATATGAAATGGCTAATAAGTAATATCGCAGCATCCACCATCTTAAGTATCCTTATTTTGTATTTCTATTGCCCACAAGTTGAAGAACAAACGCCACTAGCTTATGTTTCCACATTACCATCAGGAGATATGCAATGTGGCAATTTACACACCCACTTCCAATCAATGAATGAAGCAATAAGCGAAGGCTACTCAATGAATAACTCTTCACAACTTTATTGTTTACCAAAAACCAATACCAATCAAACATCTAAAGCTACTCTCGTACACTTTCCAATTAGAGTTGCCATTGTAGTACAACCCTATAACTCACAGTATATCAGTCGTCAAAGAATTGAAAAGTCTGTTCAGGTATTGAACGATGCGTTCGAAGGGGCAAATATTGGTTTCCATCTGGAAAAAATAGACACAATTTATCACAAAGGTACTATTCAAGATTATTTGGATGGCGAGTATATCAAACTAAAAATGAAATATCAAAAGGACAATATGATTAATTTATTTTTGATTGATGATAATTATTGTGAAGCAGATGAAGTGATATGTTCCATGAAAAAAGGATTCGCAGAAACTATGTCGGAATATAATAAAAGCCTGTTTATTACAAAATCTGCTGCTGTACACCCCAAAGTACTACCACATGAATTTGGACATTTCTTTGGATTAAAACACACATTTGAAAAAGGAGGAGATGGTATTGATGACACACCAACTGACCCAGGTGACCCTAAATATTTAGATTTATTTTTAAATACTTGGATAATGGATCCTAATGGAGAGGAAGCTGATCCGCTAATTGAAAATTACATGAATTATTATCCGCCAGGTTATATGCTTGAACTTTCGTTTACCAAAGGACAAATGAAGGTCATTAATAATCATGCTCACCAAACATTTTCGCAAGAAATTTCTATTCCTAATGATTTGGTAGCCGATAAATAAAGATAAAATAAAAAGGGGATACTTATTTAAAAGTATCCCCGTAAGGGTGAATGAGGGGATTCGAACCCCCGACCCCTGGAACCACAATCCAGTGCTCTAACCAACTGAGCTACAATCACCATTTTTGGATAGGATCACAAAGATAAGACATTCTATATTTTATGACAACCCATATCCAAAAATATTTTCAATATTATAAAAATAAGCCCCTCTTTTAAGAAGCAGCCTTCGCGGGTTCCTCCTTATACAATTCAAAAGAACGTTCTACCACATTATAAGGACCAGGAACCACTTTACCATCTTTCCCTAATAACTCCAACTTCACGGTATTCTTACCCTCTGGAAGTCCTTCCATAAAATAAGGCTGCCACTTTGATAATAAGAACTGTGTTTTACCATTAATAGTAGCACGCACCTTAAAACCACTTGCTGCCAAAGTCGCATTGACTACATAAAAGTCCAACATTACCTTTTTAATATCATTCTCTCCCAGATAAGTTCCCTTCGGGCGACTATAAAATAAATGAGGAGTACTCAAATCAACAGGCTCTTCTGTTGCTTTATCACCCACTGTAAATTGCGACAAAACAGCCGCATCTTTATGCTTCAAACTTTCGTGGTATGAACGCGACAAGAAAGCCAACATCACATAATGCCCATCTTGCAATTCGCGATCAAACTCATTGGTATAATGTGCTGAATAAGGCGCATTATTGAGAATGAGGTGAATATGTTGTCCTTTTGCCGAATTAGCACATAATTTTTGCTCCGCATCAGGTGTTTGATTTCCCAACTCGTAATCATCCACACCAAACTTGAAAGTCAAATTACCAGCTTTTTCCACTCCCCCATCTGTAGGACCTTCTAAGCTAATTTTAGCATCTGGAAACGTAGGAGAATCTGAAACAGGAATAAGGGTGATCCCATCCTTCTGCATGGACCCTTTCGACATCACTGCCACATTTTGCTTTTCTGGTTCGCCTTTATCCGCATCGGCATCCGTACTTGTTGCTGCGGCTCCTTTATCTGTATCTACAGCAGTCGTTTTTTCTGACTTACCATCATTTTCTGCCGTCGAACTACTGTCCGATTGACAAGCGCAAAAACAACTAAGTCCTGCACAAAGTAAGACGAGTAATAGGTTTTTTTTCATGATTTACTTGCTTTATGGTTATTCTTTTTTTTTAACTAAATTCTAAAATAGTCTTCTTAATAATCGCCACACATTCCATCAATTCCTCTTCATTCATTACCAATGGCGGCGCAAAACGGATTTTATTACCATGCGTTGGTTTCGCCAATAAGCCATTATCACGCAATTTCAGGCAAATATCCCAAGCCAAACCAGAATCCTCTTCTCCCTTTATCACAATCGCATTCAACAAGCCCTTTCCACGAACCAATTGGATCAAATCACTCGGAATTGCTCGTAATTCGTCTCGTAATTTTTGCCCCAATCGCTCTGCATTTTCCGACAATTTTTCATCCACCAACACCTTCAATGCCGCAATTGCCACCTTACAAGCCAAAGGGTTTCCACCATAAGTAGATCCATGCTCCCCTGGCTTAATATTCAACATAATTTCATCGTCGCACAATACCGCCGACACGGGGAATACTCCACCCGACAAGGCTTTTCCTAAAATCAAAATATCTGGTTTCACATCCTCGTGATCACAACACAACATACGACCGGTACGAGCCAAACCTGTTTGTACTTCATCCGCAATAAACAAAACATTTGCCGCTTTACAAATTGCGTATGCCTTTGCCAAGTACCCTTCATCAGGCACGACTACACCCGCTTCACCCTGAATCGGCTCCACCATAAAGGCTGCGACTGTTGGGTCTTGTACTGCCTTTTCCAACGCTTCCAAATCATTGTAAGGAATTTTCAAATACCCTGGCATATACGGCCCAAAACCTGCATAACTCGACGGGTCATCCGACGAAGAAATAGCCGCTAGTGTACGTCCCCAAAAATTACCCTCTACAAAGATCACCTTCGCCTGATTGTTCGGCACCTTCTTCACATTATAAGCCCACTTACGCGCCAATTTAATCGCCGTTTCTCCACCTTCCACACCCGTATTCATCGGCAATACCTTATCATATCCGAGTAGTTCGGTAATATATTTTTCATACTCTCCCAATACATCATTGTAAAAAGCACGAGACGTCAAGGTCAATTTAGATGCCTGTTCATTCAATGCCTTTACAATAGCAGGATGGCAATGCCCCTGATTTACTGCTGAATATGCCGATAAAAAGTCATAATATTTCTTACCATCCACATCCCATACAAATACACCTTCTCCTTTTGACAATACAACTGGTAGTGGATGATAGTTATGTGCGCCATAACGATCTTCTAACTCCATATAATGTTTTGCATTCGATACTTCCTGAAGCATAAGCCTTTGATTTATAAATTATAAAATTGATTTATTTGCTGGGCGTGCCCTAGCTTGCGTATATTTTTTTGCCCGTTCATGCGTCCACGCATGAACTACAGGCAAAAAAATATACGCAAGCTAGGTCGGGCTATTCGCTTCTAGTTGGCTTGCAGAAACGGTGTTCGGCTAATTCGCCTAGCAGTGTCTTCCTTCGTCAGCCCTGCTAGTCGAAGCCTCACTACCTTTCTGTTGCGCCAAGCTACCGCTACTATCCCTCACGCGTTACAATGAGTGGATGACTGAATGATTGAATGGGCGTTACGCATAAATCACTCAATCACTCGTACAGACAAGGCATGCCTTGTCTCTACTCACTCAATCATCTACAAAGATCACCATTCTATTTCCAACAAACAAAAAATACACCCAATTTAAAAGCGCAGCATGATTCCTGCCAAGCCATTAATTCCATAACTCGGATATTGCAAATAACGACGATACTTGGTAGACACAATATTATTTACATTGGCAAAAACGGCAAAATTATCGACCACTTGATATTTCACACCCGCATTTACATCCACCGTCCCTTTTATGAGTTCGTAATCTCCTGCTGCGGTGCGGGCAGGGGTTTTGTTCCAAGCAAATAAGTCGGCAGTTACGAGTAATTTTGACATGGGGCTTACTCGTAGATGAGTACCTAACCTAAAGGTGGGTAAGTGCCAAGCTGCTTCCTGATTATTGAGGGTATAGTGGAAATAATTAGCATCTACTCCTACTTCAATAAACTTATTTAAGGTCAAGCCTAGCTCGGCATGGCCTGAAAGGGTATTGAGTAAGGAATCATAAACTACTATAAAGGTTTTTGGATCATCTGCCTTATTGAGATATAAAGGCTGTTGCTCGGTGAGGGTTTGTGCAAAGCGCAAATCATAAGAAACCATTTCATTGACTGTTCCTTTGAATCCGCCAAAGCGATTTTCTCGGAAAGAGTTGCGATAATCGACATACTGATTTAGGAAGGGGTTTTCTTGCGAAAGGGTCATGAAGTTATTCGGTAAGAGTTCTTTGTTCCATCCTCCATAAAAAGTAAAACGATCAGGAATGATAAATACCTCCATGTTTAAATATGGAAATGCCTTAAGATCTTTATTTACTAATAAGGCAGAAGCTCCTAGACTAAAGTTACCAATATTGGGAAGGAACTTGAGACGAGGTGTAATATTAGCGGAGAAGGTATTGGTAGCCGAACTATCTTTGTGATTGGTAAACCACAATTTGGCAAAACCACCTAGCTCGGCAATTTCTGAAATCATTTTCCCCGCATCTCCTGCTAGGGCTATATTATTTTCCTTGATCTTCCGCTTATCAAAATAACGGTTATATTTTCCAGTTGCTTTAAAACGTACATCTGCGGTATTTTCGCTATTGCTTGTAAGTGCAACACTTGCCCCTACATTATTATACACTAATCTTAAATCATCATTGGTATAATTGAGGGTTGTATCAGAGCGGTCAAATCCGTAATAGTGAAATTGATCGCGATCGTAGGATACATTATAGTCGAGGTTGGCGATTTCGAGGTAGTTTCGCGCAAAGATGGTTCCACCTGAACGCATATAATCTTTAAAGTCTTCCTTTCCATTGGTATTGATGTGATTGGCATTAAAGCCCACATATCCCCATTGTTGTTGGTTAGTCACGGCTGCTATATCTCCAAAAATAGTATGCGGCACTCCGTAGCCTGCTTTGAGCCAGAAATTATAATTGTCTTGGTTTGCTTGAAAATTCTGTTTGTTTCTATCGGGTCGCCATGCGATGGGCTTGAGCTTCGTTGGTTGATAAGTCATCGTTAAAAAGCGATTGGGCACATCGTAGTTGTTGAAGTATGGGCGACTACCTGATGAAGGTCCTGCTCCTGTACCTGGTCCTCCCGTTCCTGTTCCTGGCCCACCTGTTCCTGGCTGCCCACTATTCGGATCTCCTTTACCTGAACCTCCGTCGGGCTGGAACGTGATTTTCTCGGCATCTTGTAAGATGGGTTCGTAGGATTTTACGACATCTATCTTATCCGTTTTTATTTCTGGGGGCTGAGGATTGGTGGTGGGTTGGGCGAATACCGTAGTGGAAAGAAAGAGGGAGAAGAGGATAAGTATTGTGCAACGGTTGAACGGTTGAACGATTGAACGTGCAACGAAATGGAGATTGTTGAATTGAGAGTTATATTGGTTTGAAGAGTTCATATTTTTATTGATTGCCGATTAAACGCTTGACGATTTTAGACAAATTTGTATAGACGTCCATTTATGGCGTCTCACAATAAAACGTTCATCATTATAGAATATAGATATTATCTTATTAAATTATTTTTAGGCAAAAACTTTATTTGACATCAACTATCTTTTTCGTTCTGACTTGAGACGCCATAAATGGACGTCTGTACAAGCTGCTCCTTGAGATAAGAAATTTTGATCAAACTTTAAAGCGATTTGCAGCCAGAGGCTGCTATTTGTCCTAGTACCACCAGCGATGACGCTGGCGGCAACTTATAAATATTGCGTAACGCCTATTCAATCATTCAGTCATCCACTCATTCAGTCATTGTTTTTGCGTGAGGGATAGTAGCGGTAGCTTGGCGAAGTAGAAAGGTAGTGAGGATGCTGCTGGCAGGGCTGACAGCGGAAGACACTGCCAGTAGCCATATCCGAACACCTTTTCTGCGAGGCAACTACAAGCGGATAGCCCGACCCTTTTGCAAATCAACTTGGCAGGTTTTAAATAAGGATCTCTCAATTATGACAAGGTACTGCTTTAAACCTGATAAGTTTCGATTTGCAAAAGGGGCACGCCCAATGTCATTGAAATAAGGGATTACTCAACATGTTAGGTTTTGAATAGGGGCATCATGTAAAAGACTACCTTACCCAACCTGACATGTTTGATGCAATAAAAGTACTTGTTTCACTTAAAACCTGTCATATCTATAGATAGTCCTCTTTTTTTGCTCGCTCCCTACTCAAGATATGACAGGTTGAATTACTTAATTCAATACCATTCCCCCAATTATTCGGGTTCCATTTCGAGATAGTCGGTATTTCCTGCTGCTGGACGAAGTTCAATTTTGGAATTGGCTTCTTCTTTCGCTTCAATTTCTCGAAGTCGTTCTCTTGTTTCTCTTTTTAGTTGATCTTCTTTTTCGTAGTTATCTAAGATACTTTTGAGGGTCGCTTTTGCTTGGAAAAGTTCGTCTCGCAGTACGTATATTTCGGCTAGAAGTCGGAAACTTTTGACCGTCCATTCTTCGTGGGCGGATGTTTCGTTGTAGGTCAGACGGCAGGCTTCTTCACTGGCTTCGAGATCTCCTCGCTCAAAATAGATGAGGGCGGTGAGATAACGAACTTGCGCTCCTTGTTCGTTGTCGGTAAGTTGCGCCACTTGTTTGAATTCGCTGAGGGCGACATTGGTATTGCCGCTTTCATAAGCTGCCATTCCTTTGTAAAAATGACCGTCGATTTTATCTTGATCGGTAGCTTGCGGATATTGCAATAGTTTTTGACTATAGCTTTGTGTTTCGGCGTATCGCTTGGTGAGATAACTACATTTTACGAGTCCGCGCAGGGATTCGGCACGTAGGGTTTTATCTTTGGTGATCGCTGCTAATTGTTTGAAACGTTTGTAGGATTCTTCATAGTCTTTTTTCATGAAGAAGGAAATTCTTGCTCCTCTATCGAGGGCTTTTTCGTAGAACAAGTTGGGGTATCGGTCGATAATAAAATCGAAATCCTTACCTGCTTGTAGGTATTTTTCTTGGCTGTATAAACACATGCCTCGGTAGTGGTGGGCATATAGTGCGTAAACGCCTTTGGGGAAATTGGAGAGATAGCGATTGAGGCTTTGAATGGCATTGTTGCAATCGCCATTGTTGTAATGGGTCTCGGCAATTTCGAAGGTAAGAGAGTCTTCAGCGGCATTGCTAAATTCTACTCCTGGGTATTTGCGGATATGTTTTCCATAGCCTTGTGCATCTCCTTTGGCGAAGTAAACATCTTTGATTCCTGCAAGTGCCTCTTGTGATTCGGGACTATAAGGATATGTTTTTAGTACTTCGTCGTATTTTTGAAGGGCAAGGTTGTATTTATTCATGTTGAAGTAAATCAATCCTTGATTGGTTAGTGATTGAGGGGCGTATTGGCTATTGGGATATTGACTACGGAGTCGTTCGTGGGCGTCGATCGCTGCTTGTTTGTTATTGAGATTTACATGTGAAAGGGCAATTTGATAGAGTGCATCGTCTCCATAGGGAGAGTCCCCCTGCATTTGTAGTAGCCTAGAAAGGGTTGCAATTTTTGCTTGTTCATTGCCTTGTAAGCCTTCTAAGATACCTTTTTGGTAGTAGGCATAGTCGCTATTGGGCATATTGCCTTGTATCACTTGGTTGTAACGTGTAAGTGCATTGGGATAGTTGCGTAATAGGAAATTACAATCTCCACTGCGTAGTAGTGCATCGGGATATACTTGGCGAATCATGGAGCCTTGACTGGCGTATTGTACATTGCCTTGTGCACTACTAACTGCTCGATCAAACGCGCTTTTTGCCTCATTGAATCGCTTGATTTTATAGAGGCTATATCCGATTGTATAATTGGCGGTTGCGGGATTTACTTTATCTGATATATATCGGTTTCCTGAACTTTTGAGATAGGCTGCCATTGCACCAATTGCTGTTTCATATTGCATACGTCGGTAGTAGATGTCTCCTTTCCAAAAGTGGGACATAGCTGCAATTTGTGGGTCTTTGGGGTTTTGAATGGCTTGGTCAAATAATCCCATTGCTTCTTGGAAACGCATTTCTTTGAAGAGTTGTACGGCTCGGTAATAGGCTGCTCTTTGTTGGGTTCGTTGAAGTTGAGGGCTTTTATTTGGAATTGTTTCTAATACTTGCAGTGCTTCCTCATAGTTTTTGGAAGATTCGAAGAGCGTTGATAAATAGGATCGAGCTTCTACAGAGTATTTAGAACTTGGATAGCTATTAAGGAATCCTTGTAGTGAACTTAGGGCCACATTGTTGAAGCCCAACTCATAGGAGAGCTTCGCATAATTGAAAGCCGATACTTCCTGAATGGTTCGATCAAATTGGTAACGTGCTGCTTCATTGAAGGCATTGCGTGCTTTTTCTTTTTGATTGGTACGCAGGTAACAATCGGCTAGATGGTATAAGGCGTTTTGCCCCATGAGTTCATTGAGGGCATTGAGTTCTCGAAAATTCTTGATTGCGTCATTGTATCGACCTACTCGATATTGGGTAAATGCTAATTGATAGATGTCATCTTTGGCAACTTTGCCACTACTATTGACATAGTATTCTAAAAAAGGTAATGCTTCTTGAAATTTTTGACGGTTGAAATAGGTTTGCCCTACCAATTGGTTGAGTTCTTTCCGATATTTGATATTCTCTTGCTTTGCTTTTGGAGCTGCATAACGTAGTAACTGATCCGATTCTTTACGGAAAAAGTAGATGAGCGATATATAATAAGGGATTGCTCTTGCGTATTTTTTATTTTTTTCAATTTTTTTGAAACTGCTAAGTGCGCTATCAAGGTCACGATCAAAAAAACCGATGACACCATAATAGTAGTTGGCATCATAATAGTACTGGTTTCGCACATTGATGATCCGCCCAAAAAGTTGTTTGGCTTTTTTTATATTTTTACTGACAAAATTGGCGTAAGCGTTCTGAAAGTAGTATTCTGCTCGTTGTGGTCCACTCAAATCATCGAGACTGATGCTTTCAAATGCGGCTATAGCATTACGGTAGCGTTTTTTTTCGAAATATATTTGTCCGAGATGATAATAAGCCTGACTATTGTATTTGTCATAGTCTTCTTGTTCGATAAACTGTGTAAATAGATATTCTGCATCTGGTGATTTGAGTTTACGCGCACAAAGAGCGACATGATAACGCGATATTACTCGTTTAATTTCTAGTTGTTTTGTAATGGGTTGATCTAGTTGGGCAATAAAATCTGTAAAGGTTTTTTGGGCAAGGGTATAATTTCCTTGATCAAAATGTAACAAGGCATCTTGATAGCTTTTACTTTGATGTGTATAGATATTGGTTTCTTGTGCCCAGGAGGTACAGGTGATGATAAGTGTCAGGAGTATAGGTAATAGGGATTTATAAATCATGTGTTTGATTTAGCTTGTTGTGTATATGGGGGATAACAAAAACGTTTGGAAAAAAGAGTTAGGAATAAAGATAAAGGATTGTTTTTACAATGGATAGATATTGGGCTAGAATATTATAGGGTAAAGATTAATTTTGGGAGCTACTATTTAAAGATAATAACGATGAAAAACAAGCGATATTTTGCATGGCTATTGATGTTTTACTTTCTTCCGACAATGGCTTTTGCTCAATTTGGATTGGGCAAAAAAGAGAAGCCAAAGGTCTTTAAGAAAGAAGTAAATCCCAATTTGCGATTGGATGGTGTGCGTGCTAATGCTATTGCTACCAGTAACCGAATTCAAGGGATCAACTTTGAGTTGGATGTATTGCTGAATGGTGAGACGTCGATGGCAGGTAAGAAGTTTGAATTGTATTTGTTATTTGAGGATAAAAATGGCGAATTGCTCAAGGTGAGTCGGGCTGGTAGTATTTATGGGGGTGAAAATGGGGAGTTGGTACTCCCTAAGAGCTTCACTGTCAATCAGTTTGTGCCGATTTGGGATCAAGGGGGAGGAATGGTACGAAAAATTACGGATCACGATACGCAACTTACGAAAACGATATCCCCTAATCAGTTTTATCGCATAGAGACCTTTATGCCATACTATGCGATGGATTTACCTTCTAAAAATACCCCTATCAATGTTCGCTTTTTTTATCGAGAGGATCGCTTTAACTTCCGCGATACGCTAGAAGTAAGCACCTATAATTATTTTGAAGGAATACAGGAACATGAATTGGTCACTAATAAGCCTGCTGTTCGGAGTCTGAAGGTGAGTATTGATGAAGTGGAAGCAACTAAATTGGATAGGCAGGGGCAAAAATGGGATATGCTAGACTTTCAGAATGATGGCACTGAAGCTCCTGATATGCAGTGGACGGTTAGTATGAAAACGGCTTATAAAACCGAAAACATTTTCATTTCTGCGACTTCAGAAAACACCTATTTTAATAAGTGGCATCATACTTATACACCTCGTTTTAATGTATCGGAAGGAGATGGTATTACGTTTCAGGTAATGGATGCTGATTATATTAAAGCTCCTGATTTTATGGGTACTTGGACGGGTTCCTTTAAAGAGATTTTGGATGCTTCTTTGACTCGTAAAGAGTTGGGCTTTGATCGAGTAAAACGGATGTTATTTAATGTGCCTCGTTCGGATATAAATTTTCGAGTACGTGAAGTACGTGTAGATACTTCTAAACGCTGGGATGTGTATTCGATTATGTATGATGTAGAAGCTCCTGATTTATATATCCATTTGATAGATGGTGCTAATCAGAAGGTGGCTGTTTCATCGGTGGTTGAAAATAATTATGTGGCTCGTTGGGAAAATGTGAGGGTGCAATTGGAACCTAAACCTGAATCGAGCGTAATGGTAAAGGTGATGGATGATGATGTGGTGGATGATGATGTAGTGGGTGTGGTGGAGATTCCTTTGCATGTTTTACTTTATGGCTCTCAAAAAGAGTATGTGTTTAAGGGGGAAGGAGTAGAAGTGGTGGTGGAGGTGGAGTGAGAACCACAGAGGGCACAGAGAGGAGACACGGAGAGGATTGGGTGATTGGGTGATTGGGTGATTGGGTGATTGGGTGATTGGGTGAT
>JAHDHP010000127.1 GCA_020631245.1 Bacteroidota bacterium
ATCATCATTAGTTGGGCGTGTCCTTTCGTAGGGCTTTCAGAACTGGAGGTTTACAGTCATTTCTATTACCTCAATCCTTCAGTCCTCCAGTCCTTCAATCCCTACTACAGGTCGGGCTATCCGCTTGTAGTTGCCTTGTAGGTACTAGTTCAGCATAGTTCTAGCGGTGTCTTCCGCTGTCAGCCCCGCTAGTCCTTGCCTCACAAAGTACCTACTTCGCCAAGCTACCGCTACTATCCCTCACGCAAAATCCCACTATTATTCGTTCCTTTTAATCGAATTCCGTAACTTTGGAAGACCAATAACAAAGAACTATTTAAACAACAACACATCAAACCAATTTTGCTTCCCGTTATTAATACAATCCAACAATAGCGAACTAGGATTTCGAACAAAAGACTCATACCATGATGCGAAAGATTTTCTTTGCACTATTACTTAGCTTGGGAATAACTATGACCTTACAAGCCCAAGTTACCTTCAACGAAATATCGCCTAACCCATCTCAATCAGAAAGTGTAAATGATGCTTTTATTGAATTAATGGGGCCACCAGGTGCTGATATTAGTTGTTGGGTGATGTCCAACTCAGAGTGGGCAATTGTATTTCCTTCGGGTACTACCATCCCCGCAGATGGACTATTTTTGGTGGCATGTAGTAATGACCCTACGGTTGACTTTGCCTATGGAATTACCGAATGTGGGGAAACAGGATCAGGTCTAGCTTGTGATTTTTGTGATTTCCCTGGTCTAGCACCTCAAATAGACTTTGATGTCTGTGCAACTGCTAGTGCGAATTACTTTGAGCCTACCAACGGAGGATTTGTATTATTAAACAATCTGGACTCGCCTGGTGATCAGGTGGTTTTATTTGATCAAACAGGAGCGATACAAGATGCCGTTTATTGGATTGATGATGCACCCAATACAGTTTCGCATAATAACACAGTACGAGAAGGGAATGATTATACGCTAGGCCGAGCAGGTACGCCTAATAGTGATTATGTAAGTGTAGTACCCGGAGTAGGTGATTGTGACTTTGCGAGTAATGGAGTTGAGTTTGTCATGCCTGCTTTAAGTACGGGCGGCATTTATACCTTAATTAATACAGATGTGGATGATGGTTGTAACTCTTCTTTTTTGTTAGAGGGAGGAACTTGGAGTACCACAGAACATCCCAATCCAGGGGTAGATAATTCGAGTATTGCGTTTGATTTGGATGTGCCAAATCAAAATTTTTATTGCGAGCCTACTCGTTTACAATTTACACTGGAAGTCTATAATTATCAACATGTACAAGAGCGATTAGTCAATGATTGTGGAGGACAAGTAGGTTCATGGGTATATAACCCACTGATTGATGATTATGAAGAATGGGGTGTACAGAGTGTTGGAGCTACAAATAATGGGATAACGGTATTTGAATACCAAGTGAATGCAAATGATTTCTTTGAATCAGGAACCTATACCTTCGTATTACAATGGTCTGATTTTGCAACCCAAAATGGTAGTGCTGAATTACCCGGCTTTGCAGGAAACCCCTGTTATGAGCGCATAGAATATACGGTGACAATAGTGACTGATTTGGAAGTGAGTCAGACGGCGGTTTCTTGTCCAGATGATTTTGAACCAGGAGTAGTCAATGTCTCCCAATTTGTAACGGGAGGATTTAATAATATTTATCGCCTATACGAAGGAACGACCGAAATAGGTGCGAATGGTTCAGGAGTCTTTTCTTTACCATTAGGTTCGACAGGGCCGCTTTTTGTAGAAGTAGAGGATGGTTCGGGTTGTGCTTCTTCACCACTTCGTATTGATATTAACACCAATTGTATCCAAGAACCTGGTTGTCCTGAAAACCTAAGCATTGATTATGGAGCTAGTTCAGATGGAGGTACTTATTGTGCGGATGATGGTACCGTCCTAGATTTATGTATTAGTTATGATGCCTTACCCGCAGGTGGTACCGTTGATTGGTATGCTTCTACGGAGTCGGGTGCTCCTGCCGATATTGAAAATGACCAGTTCTTAGGAAATGTAGAAATTCCCGCCTTACCCGATGGAGGATGCCCCGATTGTACCGATCCGAGTGTATATGGGCTGATTGTTAATGAGTTTAGTCAGGGTTCTGGTGGAGGAGGAGAGCAACCTGAATGGATGGAGCTATTAGTGATTTCTGATGAGAATATCAACCTAGATGGGTGGATCTTAAATGATAATGATGGCGCGCTAGGAGCTGCGGGGATCGCTCCAGGTTATTTGTTTTTCAATACTTCGAACAGCAGTGCTTGTAGTGCCTTAGAAAATGTGCCGCCGGGGTCTTTGATTGTCATCTATAACGATGACAGCCCTGATGGAACACTCCCAGATGATGATCCTTATGATAGTGATGGAGATGGGGTGTATGTATTGCCTGGGGATCATGTTTGCTTTAATGCTTGTGAAACGGATTCCTATCCCTGTTCAGGTGCAGATATTGTAGCTCCTGAATTTGCGCCTTCTTTTGGAGGAATACAGTTTAGAAATGGGGGAGATGCGATTATGATATATAACCCAGATGGTGATTTATTTCATGCCATTACTTATGGCGATTTAGGGTCTTCGGCTGGTTCTCCTTATCAAAGTGGAAGTGGCGGAAATCGTTTTTATGAATTTTCTTGTGGAGATTATACCTCTTCAGGTAATTATTCCTCAAGTACACCCTCTACCAATGCCACCCCTGGAGCAGCGAATGATTCAGATAATGAGTTTTTGATTGATGTATTAACCGATCCTAATAAATGTTTCGATTGTGGTAATTTGGATAATAACTGTGATGCCGATGATTTGCCACAACCTACTCCTCGTTTTGATGATCCCGAATGTTTTCAACTAACCATAGATGGCACCTTTTGTGCTGATGAACCTTACTTTTTAAAAGCGCGAGTTAGCCCCTTATCGGTTTCTTGTGACGAGGGTGCCGATGAAGTAGATGGAGAAATAGAGATATTTGTGAATTGCTTTACTGCTAATGTGGTTACGCCAAATATTTCCTTGTGTCAAGGAGAAACAGGAGAAATTGTAATAGAGGTGATAGGAGGGGTACCGCGTTTTGATTTGAATTACACATTAGGAGCCGATAATAATAACCTAAATGACCAAAATCCTGATGAAAATAACTATATCTACTTTCCCATAGATAATGTCACCGCTGATGGTACGATTGATTTTGTGCTTAATTCGATCACAGATGACGAAGGAAGGGGCTGTTTAGGAACAATTCTAAATTCTACGGTATCTGTCAGTATTTCGCCTACTCCCGAAGCGCAAATCATTAGTACAGATGGAGCGATTACCTGTAATAGTGATTATGATTTTCAAGTTGCTTTTACAGGTATCGGCCCCTGGCAATTTACCTATGAAGTAGATGGGATCATTTTTGATGATATTGCACCAACTTCACCGCATACGATCTCCACAGATGTATTAGGAACCTACCAGCTAATTAGTGCCGTAGATGATAATGGTTGTGTCGCAACAATCAATCCCGCCACAGTGGAGGTAAGCAGCACAGAAATTCCAGAACTTATCTTTGATCTACCTGATTTTTGTGATGATGGTACGGTGGTATTGGATCTGAATAATGACATTCTTCCTTTAGGACAATTAGATAATATGCCTATTCCTTTGACAGGAACATTGACTTTTTATACAGGTAATCCACTTGATCCTGATTTTAATCCTAGTTTATACGATATTAATAATATAGATGAAGATGCAGCTACAACAGGAGTGCAGTTTACACCAATTGCTGGGCTAGTACTATATGCTCAATATACAGATGTAAATACAGGTTGTAATAGTGTGACAAGTATTGTATTTAATCTTAATAATGCAGCCTGTTGTGGAGCCGATATTGGGAATGTGCGGTTTTCAACAATCGTTAGTTCTACCGAGGTTTGTGTGGGACAAGATTTATTGGATGATGCAGGGAGTTCAGCTATTTTAATAAGTCTAGATAATATAGGCAATCCATTAATAAATTCAGGTTTCGATTATGTCTATTTATTAGTGAATAGTGGAGGAGATATAATAGCTATTAGTGAAGATGGAGATTTTGACTTTTCCACTTTTATGGTAGGAACCTATTCTATTAATGTTTTATCTTATGCTGAAAGCAATACGCCAAGTAGTGTTCTTGATTATTTGAATGGAAAAAATAATATATCGGATATAGACGAAACAGAGGGGTGTATGGATTTGGCAAGTATCAACTCTATCTCAATCAATATTATCAATCCCCCACCAAGCAATATTGATTTAGATATGCCTACTACGTTTTGTGCAGGGGAGCTTCCCTACACACTGCCCAATCCAGTTGTAGATCAGACCGATAATACGACTTATACAGGTACATGGGTGGATGGTGATGATAATGTAATCACCGAATTTAATCCAAGTGAGCCTTTTGCTACTTCTTACACGATTCGATTTGTACATGATGCTTGTTTTGAAGATGAACAGCTTACAATTACGGTTAGTGATTTTGTGCCAATTGTGTACGATTTAGCAGATGCAGAAGAATTTATATGTACGAATGCCGATCCTATTGACCTAGCCGATTATACAGGTATTACCGAAGCAGGAACTTTTCATATAGATGGCAGTAACACAGTCGTTACTGAATTTGATCCTGCTACGATTGATGTAGGTGATCGCGTGCGTATTGATTTTAGACCCGATGACCCTTGCTTACAAGCAAACCCATTTTTTATAACTATTACCGATGTAGTTAATATTACCTTTAACCCATTACCTACCGATCTTTGCCCGGATGCTACTGCTTTTGATTTAGATGATTATATCAATGAAGAGGAGACAGGTGCTTGGTCGGCAAATGGTACTGAACTAACTGATGGGATATTTGACCCAAATAGTTTAGGAGAAGGTACCTACACCATTACGTTTGAACCAGACAACCCTTGTGCAGTTGTTCCGCCAGATTTGTTAACCATTGAGGTGAAACAATTACCTCCTGTCATTACGCCACCTGCACCATTTTGTACCGATGATGATACACCTTTCGATTTAGAGTTTTTATATTTTGGGGCAGAAGGTACGTGGTCTTCAACAGAGATAATTTTAACAGGTTCCACCTTTGTTCCTTCTTCTTTAAGTGCAGGTACCTATACGGTGGAGTTTGTAGATGAAAATGAGGATGCTTGTTTGCCATCAGAGGTAGAAATTGTTATAGAAGAAAGAACAGAAACGACCCTAACACCTGTTTCTTTCTGTCCGCCTACCTTCGATGACCCACAAGGCCCCGATTTAACCCCTTATATCCCAGACGGAGTAGATGGACAGTGGTATGGAGATGATGTAGACTTAGATGGTGAACATATCGCAATTACTTCGATGACACCTGCCAATAATTTTACCGTCTTTTATGGGCCGTCAGGAGACGGCTGTTTAGATGTATATAGTTTGGAAGTAACAGTAACCAGTGCTTTCGAAGTAACTGCCAGTGCACCTAACTGCTCCTTAGATGGGACAAGCTTCGAAGTTACCTTTACCATTAGTGGAGGCATAGGGCCTTATACCGATGAAAATGGAAATACTGTTTCAGTAGGTGAAGGCACTTTTACGCGTTCTTATGATAGTGGTGATAGTTATAACTTTACGATTAGTGGAGGAGGAAATTGTAATGATGTAGTGGTTGATTCAGGGGGAGCCATTAATTGTGAATGTACACCTCCACCTGTTCCTGTTCCTACAAACCCTAGCTTTGAAGCTTGTGAAGAGGAAGATATTACATTAAGTGTCACCGATAATGGAGATACTTACATCTGGTTTAGTGATGATCAAGCCACCAATCAAATTGGACAAGGAAGCAGTATCACTGCAAATGATTTAACCACAGGTACTTACTATGTCCTAGCCTCTTCTAATAATTGCCCCAGCGAATTAGTATCCGTTGATGTAAATATACTGCCCAAACCAAACCTAGTGGCAGTTGATAACGAAGTCGATTATTGTGAGGGAGAGACGATTCCAACATTGGAGGTCATAGATTTTGGAGGCGGCACCTTTACTTGGTATGATGATATACAAGGCACCAATAGCATTGGTTCAGGAGCAACTTATACACCAAGTGTCAGTGAAGAAGAGGGCATTTTTTATGTGCAAAAAGACTCTTTGACTTGTCTAAGTGATTTAATCGCTATCACCTTGAGTAAAAATCCACAACCTCCCGAACCAAGTGCCTTACCTATCGCTCCTAGCTATTGCTTAGATGACCCCGCTCTTGTAGAGGCGGTTCGGGTAACTAATACCAGCTATACGCTCGTTTGGGAAGATGAAAATGGGGATGTAGTGGGTACAGGTACAACCTTTGATTTAGTGAAAGATACAGAAGGCACCTTTAATTATACGTTTTATCAAGAAGATGCTAATGGATGTAGAAGTGAAGGTATTGGAATAGGTTATACCATTGCTGAATGTGCTTGCCCTACTTTCTCCAATGAGCCAGCAGATGTCAATCTTTGTAGTGGAGCAGATGTTACCTTAGAATTATTTGTCAATGCTCAAAACCCCGCTGATGTGGAAGAAATTCGCTGGTTACTTCCAGACGGTTCAGTAGTTGCCACTGGTGCTACCTTTACCGTAGATGAAGAAGTAAGCGGTTGTAGTCCTGTTACCTTTACCTACAACTACGAATTAGTTTGTGCAAATACTAGTGAGGTATCCGATAACGGGACAGTATCAGTGATTTACTATCCTGAGCCAACACTGGATGAAGAGTACGAAATCACTACTGCCAATTGTGTGGTACCAAGCGTGACACTAAATACAGATTGTGGAGGTGTACTTACGCCCAATGCAGACGTACCTACTGAGATTTTAGAAGGCGAATCGGGTACCGCTTCATGGACATATACTTATACGGCTTATCCCGATTGTGAATATACGATCAGCACCCCTTATGCTTGTTTGGCAACTGAATGTTCTTTTGCAACGCTGATTCGAGTGATAAGTGATAATATTGCAGTATGTGATGGAGATCAACTCCCACAAATAGACCTTTCACCCATACAAATAGATATAGGAGATTATTTAGGAAGTTCGTATGCAATAGCGGATTTTATTTGGTCAGAAAATGACGATTTAAGTAATCCAATAGCAGATATAAATGCCTTCCCATTAAATTATGTGGGCGGAAATAACTGCGCGCCTATTCCAGTCAATTTATTTGTAGGAGTACCCTGCTGGAATGATGCAACTGCAGCACCCGTAGCCATTGGAACATTGACAGTAGAAGTATATCCTAATTATAATCCCGATTTAATAACCGTTACAGGCTTAGATGCCTGTGATGGTACGATGCCCACCATCAGTTCGACATGTGGACTATATAGCTTTGAAGAAGTAGATGTACAAGCATCTGGGCCAGGTGCCACCAGCACATGGCGTATTTTTGTAGATGAAAATATTGCTCCTATCTCCTGCTTTGATGCAGAGATACCGTTTTCTTCCAACTGTCCTATTGTAGAAGAATGCTTTACAGTAACAACGAACATTGCAGGACAATCCGAAATTTGTGAAGGAGGAAGCGTTAATTTTGCCAGTTTTGAATCATTATTGGCAGTAGATGACGAGGCAAGTTTCTCAGAGCTTGTATGGTTTGAAGATGCTGCATTTACCATGCCTTTCGATACGCTTGATTTAGATACCTCACTTCCTGATCCTTCTTGTGATGCAAATGCCATTCAACTTTTTGGAGGGGCAATATGTACCGCAGGAGCAGGAGATACCATTCCAGCAGGGGCTATAAGTATTATTGTGTATCCTGCTATTAGCTATGCCTTTATTGATACGACACATGGCGTTTGTGGGCAAGCTCCTAATCTAAGCGTCAATTGTGATAATTACGTGGTAACAGCAGATGATGATAACCCAACAGAAGTAAACCCTGGTGATAGTGGTATCGCTATTTGGCAAATTGATTGGGCGGGTAATCCTTGCCACTCAGCAACGACTGTTATCGAAGTTCCTTACACCTGTGGCGATGTATGCCCAATAGTAAGTATTAGCCAAGATGCCAATCAAACTGTTTGTGCAGGTATAGAAGTCTATCTAGGAGTATCCATTACACCTGCCGATGCAGAATTTAATACAGACTATACCTTACAATGGCGAAAAGATGGAGTAGATGTTCCAGGAGCAACCTTTAATAACTATTCCTTTACCTCTGCTCAAACCAATTGTGATGTCATTACCGAAACCTACTCGGTTGTTTATACTTGCCTAAATCCTGGCGCACCAGCCGAAGAAATAGCTGCCGGTACCCTAACGATTTATCCCGTCACCATTGATCCCGATGATTTAGTAGTAAGCTATCAAGATTGTGAGATGCCTGTTTTAGACCTATCGGCTTGTAATGGATATAGTGTTGCCGATTCATCGGGTTTTGTAAGCGATATTGAACCAGGTGATTCGGGAATCGTGATATGGAATTTTGGAAATGAGGCGGGATGTATGAATGCTAGTTTTGAAGCTAATTTCAACTGTCCTGAAATCGAAGAGCAATGCTCTACTATTACTTCCAGTTTAGCAGTGCCTTTTGTAGGTACTTGCGATGGTAGTACGGAAGACCTAAGCATATTATTCGATGAAGTATTGATAGAGCCTAGCACCGCAAGTAGAGATTTTGCTTGGTATGCCGATGTTGACCGCATGCAAGAAATAACCGACTTTACCTTTAGTTACAACCCACTTAATCCATGCGATCCTTATGGAGAAGAAGCTCTTTATTTAGGATTGGTTTGTGTAACTGGTGAAGTGATTCCTGCTGGTGAAACAATCATGCGGGTGTACCCCATCCCTGAAGTCAGTCAAAACGATCCCTGTTCACTCGAATTAACTCCCACTTGTGGAGATGTCGTGATTGAGTATCAACAAGCAGATGGAGTTACTTGGGATACAAGCATCCCCGATGCCGATCGTGTCGCTTGGAGAGCCTATTTCCCAACTACACCCGATTTTGATAATGATGGCTTACCCAATTGTTTAGCCAGTGGAGAAGTCAATACCAATGATGCGGAAGTATTGGAAATAGATGCAGGACAGGCAATTACGATTTGTGAAGGAGACCCTATTAATTTGATCGGGGAGTTCTTACAAGGCACAGGTACCAGTACTTGGTCTACTTTCGAAGGCTTAGGCAGCTTCGGAAGTATCAGCGATTTATTAACCAACTATCAGCCACTGCTCGAAGATGTGGGTAGCTCTTTTTATATGTACTTAACAGGCGATAATGGCTGTGTGAACGTTACCGATTCCGTATTGGTAACGATCTTCCCACAGGTAGACCTTAACATTGTACCTAATGGCGCAACGACCATTACGGCAGGAGAAACCATTGCCCTTACCGTAGAAGGGGCTGATAATGTGATATGGAATGATGATCCTAGCCTTAGTTGTTTAGACTGTATCACACCAATTGTTACCCCATCAGAAACTACTACCTACCAAGTAACCAGTAATGATCCTTGTGAAGCTACCCAAAGTATTACCATTCAGGTGGTACCCGACACACAGTTGGAAACAATCTTGATACCCAATGCCTTTTCACCAAATGGGGATCTCCTCAACGATGTTTTTCAAATCACTGCCGATGAGAATATTGAAAGTTTTGAAATGTTTATTTATGATAGGTGGGGAGAAAAACTCTATGAAACAACTGATATAACACTTGGATGGGATGGCACTTATAAAGAGGAAATAATGCCGCTAGGGGTGTATGTCTATATGATCCGATTCAAACTAGAAGGAGAGGACGAGCGATTAATTACAGGTAATATAACCCTTCTGAAATAACAATTGGGTGATTGGGTCGTACTTTTACTACCCAATCACCTAATTTTTAGTTACATCTTTACTTAACGATAATAAGCTTCCTTCATTGAGACGTAAATCGCTTTAATATCTTACATTCTCAAACAAACCATCTGTAATACGGAATTCAGATCCATCACTCGTATTTTCGATACCACAATCACAAGAAAAAGTACCCGAAACCGTCTGGTCAGTCGTATTAAAATCAGTGAAGTTTACATTACCTGTAATCGTACTACAAGTAACATTCGTAAGCGAATTAACGATACTAATCGTACCTACCGACAATAAGTCATATTCTCCTACCTCAAAATCACCCGAATAATTAATACTTACTCGCCATGTATCATCATTACCAATAATCACCAACATACTATCCGACTGATTAGCAGTAGCTGTAATAGCTGTCCACTCTTCCGTTTCGATAACCGCACTCATCGTACCAGGGTCACCACAAGAAGGACAAACACCCCCACAATCAACTCCCGTTTCATCTTGGTTTTGAATACCATCCGAGCAAGTTCCTTGCGAAGGGTTTGAGTCACAGGCAGGACAAACACCCCCACAATCAACACCTGTTTCATCTTGGTTTTGAATACCATCCGAGCAAGTCCCTTCCGAAGGGTTTGAGTCGCAAGCAGTACAAACCCCACCACAATCAACACCTGTTTCATCTTGGTTTTGAATGCCATCCGAGCAAGTCCCTTCCGAAGGGTTCGAGTCGCAGGCAGGACAAACCCCACCACAATCAACACCTGTTTCATCTTGGTTTTGAATGCCATCTGAACAACTTGCTACCGCTGGACAAGGAGGACAAGCCCCCCCACAGTCAATCCCTAATTCAGTCGCATCTTGTATCCCATTTCCACAAGCGGGAATCCGTACACATTCGTCACAAGGCCCGCCACAATCAATTCCCGTCTCCCCCTGATTTTGCTTCCCATCAGTACAAGTAAACTCCTGTGTACAAGCATTAAACAATAAGGCACTTGCCAAAAGCACCACGATAGATAGTATAAATTTGGTTTTCATACGTTATGGTTAAATTTAGTTGATACAGCTTAGAAAAAACACGCCGCAAAGATAATGATAAAATAATGACATATACCGTAAATTAACGTACATCACTTTATTTTAATTATATACAACGCTGATTGAATTTTATGCATCAATAAAAAATAAGCTCAAAAAAGACTAGTCATTTAATAATTCTCTATCTTTAAGGCTTATGAGGGCGTGTCCTTTTTTCGCCTCGCCTGTCGATACGTCTACGTATCAACAGGCGAGACGAAAAAAGGTCGGGCTATCCGTTTGTAGTTGTCTCGTAGAAAAGGTGTTCGGCTACTGTCCTAGCAGTGTCTTCCTCTGTCAGCCCTGCTAGTCCAAGCCGCACTACCTTTCTACTTCGCCAAGCTACCACTACTATCCCTCACGCGAAAAACGTTTGAACGCAAATTATTCCTTACACCATAAAAATTATGTTCAATGAAAAAAAGCTTACTATTACTAGCCCTATGTGTGTTC
>JAHDHP010000128.1 GCA_020631245.1 Bacteroidota bacterium
CTGGTACAGGTGTTTGGCCCATTGGCATCATAGACATAGATTTATTCCCTTTATTTCGTTCTAGTTTATACGAAGGTTTTCGACCAGGTTTACATCTCAGCACCAATGACAAACTAAGTCCCTTCTTTTCAGTTGGAGGATATGGTGCCTATGGTTTTCGAGACAAAGCCTTCAAATACGGAGGGCATCTACGAGTTATGCCTTTCAAGAGTAAAGAAACATGCCTAGAAGCACGATACGCCAATGATATTCAAGAACCCGCTCATACAGAAGTTTTCGAACCGACCTTTGATGTGGTCAACTATTTTCGCATGGATCGAGCCGATAAACGCGAAGAATGGGAAGTGTCCTTAACTACTCGCTTATTCAAATACCTACAAGTAAAAGCCTTATACAATCAACACCAAATTACGCCAAAATACAACTATCAATTCCAACCCACAGCCACCGATACCAATCGAGTAGCAGGACCTTTTTTCTTTAATGAGGTGGGATTACAAATGCGCTTTGCTTACAAAGAAAAATTTGTTCGCACCTTTGGTAGACGCGTGACCTCTGGCACACAATATCCCATATTACAAGTGAGCTACACACAAGGACTACCTTCCAATAAAGAATCAACAGGCTACAAATATCAAAAGATAAATGCCAGTTTCGATTTCGACCTAGAGCTTCCCTATTTAGGTATCACACAAATACTACTAGAAGGTGGATGGGTGAGATATGATGAAGCCATTCCTTATACCAAGCTATTCAATGCGCCAGGTGCTTTTTTATCCCGCACATGGGGACTCAGCAATTACGGCTTCAACACCATGCGCCTCTACGAATTTACCAATGATCGCTTCATCAATGCCTATTTAAGTTACGATATGGGCTTCATTTTCAAGCGCAAAAAATTTAAACCGCGTTTTATCCTCCAACACAATATGGGCTGGGGCTATTTATCTGCTCCCATACAACAGCAACATAGTGGTATTACTATACAAAGCATGGAAAAAGGCTATCACGAATCAGGCTTACTCGTCAACGATCTCCTACGAATCAAATACTTTAATATTCTCTATTTTGGCTTAGGAGTAGGCGTTTATTATCGTCACGGAGCCTACCAACTCCCCGAAACAATCGACAATTTTGCTTTTGGATTAAGCACAAGTGTAAGTTGGTAGGAGAGCCTTACAACATGGCAGATTTTGAGTAAGTATCATCCTAGGCAGTACTTTAAATCTGATATGTTTTAAGAGAAGTACTACTTTTTTATCCAATCATCCAGTCACCCAATTATTCAGTCATTCGCTCAATCACTCATTCAATTTCTGGGCGTGCCCCCATTTTACAAATCAAAACTTATCAGGTTTAAAGAATTACGTTATTCGATAGGAAGGCACTTATTTAAAACCTGCCAAGTTGATTTGTAAAATGGGGTCGGGCTATTCGTTTGTAGTTGCTTCATAGCTGCTAGTTCAGCATAGTCCTAGCGGTGTCTTCCGCTGTCAGCCCCGCTAGTCCTTGCTTCACAAAGCATCCATTTCAGCAAGCTACCACTGCTATCCCTCACGCGAAACAATGAGTGGTTGAGTGATTGTGTGAATGAGTGAATAGGCGTAACGCTATAATCACTCATTCGCGCATTCACTCAATCACTCATTTAGTCCCCACCCATTCCCGGAATCTTAAATTTCATCGTCACCTCTCCCGTACTTTCATCAACAGTAATACTCTGTTCTTCTGCCCCCAAATCCTGCCCCGTTGCCATTTTAAAGATACCCGCTAAAAAGCCAAGTCCCTGATTCATCACCTGTTGCACCTCTTTAGGAGAAGGAGCCGACTGGCGGCGAGGACTACCATTAGTAGAAGAACCACTACTATTTGAACCAGCAGTATTACCTGTTTGAGGCTCCTCTTCTTCCTCTGCCACTACCTTTTCCAAATCCCCACCAATAGGCTCCTCGGCTGGTAGTTCTTCTGTCTTTTCCCCTCCTTCTTTAGGAGCATTTGTTTCTGTAGTAGATACATCAGCAGGAAGTGGTTCTTCTGTAGCTTCGGGTTGTTCACTAGGCTCGACCAAGTCCTCAATCACCTCTTGTAACATTCCTTTCGTTTCAATAATTTCCTCTTCCATTTCTTCGAGTTCAGGATCAACCATATCCTGAATGGCATTTTCTAATTCGGAGAAAAACTGCCCTTTTCCTTTGCGGGTAAAATCGAGTACGTCGGTCGTATTGCCAGGACTCAATACACCTTCAAAGAGGTTTTGTTTCAGAATCAAACCAGAGGCAATACGCGTTTCAATGGAGCGAGTTGTAATCAGGTTGATTACGGTCAACTTATCCTTTAATTGCCCAATACGGTCAATCCGCCCAATCCGTTGGTTTTTCTTAGCAGGATTCCACGGAAGTTCGAAATTGATAATGGTGTCGGCAAATTGGAGGTTCAAACCAGTGCCACCCGCTTCTGTTGATAATAAGACACAACAGTCTTCATTATCTCTAAAGCCTTCAATCAATGCACCACGCTTTTTAACGGGAACTTTACCTGTTAGTTCGACAAAGCCAATACCATTATCTCGAAGCATTTTCCCAATAATCATGTGCATTTTTACCCACTCCGAAAAGATAATCACCTTGCGTTTGGTGGTTTTAATATCCATCTTATCAAGGAGTATATGTTGCAACTCCTTGAGTTTGGGAGATACATTTGTTTCACCATCAATCAAGAAAGTAGAATCGCATACCATCCGCATTTTTGAGAGGAGGAGCATCAACTTTTGGAGATCGAAAGGCGTCAAAAATTTCTTATGGATCAGTTGAGAAATACCGCGTGCATAATCGCTATGATAATCCGATTGTAGCGGATGCATATTGATCGGTACATCTATTTGACTGATCTGCGGAAGTTGCTTAATCACTTGTCGTTTCTCTCGTCGAATGACAATATCTTTTAGGCGTTTGCGGAGCGATTGTAGATTGTAATAACCCGTTATTTTGTTCTTTTTGGTCATGTCAAAAAAACAATGCTGATAAGAAAACTCCCAGAGAGGTGTAAGCATTTCGTGGTCGATAAAATCAACAATAGAGTAGAGGTCTATGAGGCGGTTTTCAATAGGTGTGCCTGTGATAACCAGTGCATGTTTTTTAGGCAATGACTTGACGGCTGCTGCTGTACTGGTCGTATAGTTTTTAATGCGTTGAGCTTCATCCAAAATGATAAGGTCAGGTGGGTACTGACTAATAATAGCTTGGTCGCGCAATACGGCTTCATAATTAGTTACCAAAAAATAAGCATCTGATTCTTTGTACTGAGTTTTACGATCAGGGGCACTTCCTTCAATCACGATGGCCGTTTCATCCGAGAACTTGGCCACTTCTTTTACCCATTGACTTTTTATTGAAGCAGGACAAACCACTAAGACCCGTTTGAAATCGAAAAGCTGTTTTTTCATCAAAGCGGTACCAATGGCTTGGATGGTTTTCCCCAATCCCATCTCATCGGCTATAATGGCTCCGTCACGGTAGGTAGCAAACTCAATCCCTTTTTTCTGGTACTCAAATAAGTCGGCTTTAATGATCGAAAGGTCGATGCTATATTCTTCTTTTACCTGCTCTAATGCCCGCTTATTGTAGGCTTTTTCCACCTTTTCGACTACCTCATCTCGTATAAAAATTTGCTTAAAATCTTTGGCTTCATCCATAAAGTAAAGGAAGTCGAAAATGCGATCATCCTCCAAGTATTGTTTGCCATCTCCGAAATATTTGCTGAGTAATTGTGCGACTTCCTTGTCTAAATCATGAGGGAAATACCATGAAATACGGTAATCTTTCAAGGGGTCGAGAAACACTTCTACAAAAGGAAAAGGTTGCTGCGAGCGTTTCTTAGATTTGCGCTTCGACTTGAAGTAGGCGAAGGCAAAAAGGAGATGTTTACAAGTACCTAGTTTGTTGTGTCGATAGTCGGGACAAGAACAATAGCCTACTTGTTTTTTTAAATCTCGAAAGGTGATTTTATACTCTATTTGTCGTTCATTGGTGAGTATATGTTCCCCATAGTTATTCCCTGCCAACTCAACGGTATATTCTGCTTTATTGGCTTTTTCTTGTCGTTCAGCCATCACCCTTTTTACCATCCCTCGTCGAGTATATTTCTTACCAGCAGGAATATCTTCTTTTCCTTCCAAACGGTGTAACTCCTCTAGCAGTTGTACCATACTACCCGCTACATGATGACAGAAAGTATCAGACTTACAGGAGCATTTTGAAAATACTTGTTCGGCTTCAATCCCCAGCTTTACTTCGAAATCGTCATAGGCATCATCCACCGCAAATTCATACACTCTTTTTGATTGTGTCAATAATTGAATTTGTCCGCTGTAGTAGAGTCCTTGTGCTTTGCGAAATACCAGTTTGGAGATGTTGGGGTTTTCTTTGAGGTCTACTAGTGCTTTTTGAACAATTTCGATCATGGGACTTTGTTTTAATGGGTGATTGAATGAGTAGAGACAAGGCATGCCTTGTCTGTACGAATGCCCCTCCAGTCATTGTTTCGCGTGAGGGATAGTAGCGATAGCTTGGCGAAGTAGAAACATAGTGAGGCTTTTGATGGCAGGGCTGACGAAGGAAGACACTGCCAGCAAATATAGCCGAACCTGTTTTCTACGAGGCAACTATAAGCGAATAGCCCGACCTGAAACAGGGATTGAGGGAATGGGGGCTTGGGTGATTGGGTTGCGTTACGCGCTCATCAAATCAAGCCCACATTCTCGAAAGACCTGTGGAAGGGCACGCCCAAATTACTAAATATCTCAAAATATAAAAAATAGGGTAGTTGTAAGTAAAGGATATTAAATGATTTTCGATTACTTGTTGTATCTTTATAGTCCTATCCAGTCAACCATTTTCAAGTATTAATTTATTGATGATGACAAATGATCTTCCTGCAATTAGTGATGTGGAAATTGAATCACTAAATGTATACGGCGCGCGGGTGCATAACCTAAAAGATATTGATATTCAGATTCCTAGAAATAAATTTGTAGTGATTACTGGTATTAGTGGAAGTGGTAAGTCGTCGCTGGCTTTTGATACGATTTATGCAGAAGGGCAGCGGCGTTATATGGAGAGCTTTTCGGCTTATGCGCGGCAGTTTGTGGGTAATATGGAGCGTCCAGATGTAGAGAAAATTACGGGCTTGAGTCCGGTGATTTCAATTGAGCAAAAAACGACCAACCGAAATCCGCGTTCAACAGTTGGAACAATAACTGAGATTTATGATTTTTTACGCTTATTATTTGCTCGAACAGGGGAGGCGTATTCCTATGTGACGGGTAAGAAAATGACGCGTTTTACGGAACAGCAGATTATTGATTATATCGAGGAGCATTATGCGGGTAAGAAGATTATTTTGTTGGCTCCTGTGGTCAAGGGACGTAAAGGACATTATCGAGAATTGTTTGAGCAGATTCGGAAACAGGGGTATGTGAAAGTGCGGGTAGATGGAGAGATTATGGAGCTAGTACCGAAGATGCAGGTGGATCGGTATAAGATTCACGATATTGAAATTGTGGTAGATCGCTTGAAGGTAACAAAGTCAATGCATCAGCGATTGAGTGAGTCGATTGAGACGTCTATGAAGTCGGGGCAGGGAATGATGATGGTGATGGACTATGATACAGAGGAGGTGCGGGTTTTTAGTAAATTGTTGATGTGTCCTGATTCGGGTATTTCTTATGAAGAGCCTTCGCCAAATACCTTTTCATTTAATTCACCTTATGGGTATTGTCAGGCTTGTAAGGGCTTGGGCTATGTGCGCGATATTGATATGAATCGAGTGGTTCCAGATGATAGTTTGAGTATCAATAAAAAGGGAATCGCACCACTAGGAGAGGTACGTGAAAATTATACTTATAAGAAAGTGCGTTCTATTGCGAAGCAGTTTGGCTTTTCGTTTTCAACGCCTGTAAAAGATATTCCGAAACAAGCCTTTGATATATTGATGGAGGGGACAGGGGGCAAGGCAATAGAGGTGGAAATGGATTTTGGGAAAGGAAAGAAGAAGACTTATAAAGTCGATTTTGAAGGGATACTGAATGGGGTACGACGCTGTTTTAATGACAAAAATAGCTCAGAAGGATTACGCCGATGGGCAGAACAGTTTATGCAAAAAAAGGATTGTCCTACTTGTGATGGGCAACGACTACGTAAAGAATCACTTCACTTCAAAATCCAAGAGAAAAATATTTCGGATTTGACGGGAATGGATATTGAGCATTTGTATGAGTGGATGCAAGGAGCGGAGAAGAAACTAACGAAAAAGCAAAAAGCGATAGCGAGAGATGTAATCAAAGAAATTAAGGCGCGCTTGGGCTTTTTGCTCAATGTAGGGTTGAATTATCTTAATCTCAATCGCCCATCTCGAACCTTGTCGGGTGGAGAGTCACAGCGTATTCGCCTCGCCACACAAATTGGTTCTCAACTAGTGGGTATTACCTATATCTTAGATGAGCCAAGTATTGGATTGCACCAACGCGATAATCACCGCCTGATTAAGGCATTGAAGCAATTGAGCAAAGGAGGCAATACAGTATTATGTGTAGAACATGATAAAGATATAATGCTAGCGGCTGATTATGTGATTGATATTGGCCCTGGTGCGGGTAAGCATGGAGGTGAAATTGTGGCAGCAGGACGACCTAAAGCCTTTATAAAAAAACCTACGCTGACAGCCGACTATTTGTCGGGCAAAAAGATGATTGAAGTTCCGAAGAAACGACGGAAAGGAAACGGGAAAAAACTGGTCTTGAAAAAGGCGAGTGGTAATAACCTAAAAAATGTAACGGTTCGATTTCCATTAGGAACGCTCATTTGTGTGACAGGTGTGTCAGGTAGTGGGAAATCTACTTTGATTAATGAAACGCTATATCCTATTTTGAATCAGCATTTTTATCGTTCGGTGAAGCGACCTTTGGCATATGGCAAAGTAGAAGGATTGGAGCATTTGGATAAGGTGATTGAAATTGACCAATCACCCATTGGACGTACTCCTCGTTCGAATCCTGCCACTTATATTGGAGTATTTACCCACATCCGGCAACTATTTACCAAAACACCAGAAGCACAGATTCGAGGTTATAAACCTGGCCGCTTTTCTTTTAATGTGAAAGGTGGGCGTTGTGAGGTTTGTCAAGGAGGAGGAATGAAGGTGATAGAAATGAATTTTCTGCCTGATGTACATGTTTTGTGTGAACGTTGCTTGGGAAGGCGTTATAATCGCGAAACCCTAGAAGTGCGCTATAAAGGAAAATCGATTAGTGATATTCTACAAATGACCGTCGAAGAAGCGGTTCGCTTTTTTGAGCATTTGCCTCGTATACACCGTATGTTGAAAACCCTCGAAGATGTAGGTTTGACTTATATTACTTTAGGACAACAGGCTACAACTCTTTCGGGTGGAGAAGCACAACGGGTGAAATTGGCTTCGGAGCTTCAAAAAAGAGATACAGGTAAGACCTGTTATATTTTGGATGAACCGACAACGGGTTTACATTTTGAGGATATTCGTATGCTGATGAGTGTGATTCAGCGATTGGTGGATAAGGGAAATACCGTCATTATTATTGAACATAATATGGATGTGATCAAAGTAGCAGATCACGTCATTGATATTGGGCCAGAAGGGGGGATTGGAGGAGGAGAAATAGTAGTGGTTGGTACGCCTGAGAAGGTGGCGAAACATCCGACGAGTTATACAGGACATTTCTTGAAAGAAGAGTTGGGAATGAAATAGCATTTTTATATTTCATTCCCAATCGAGATTGCGTCTAACGATTATCTAATAAATCATCAATCATTTGATCTCTATTACTTTGTAGAGGATCGCGTAAAATAGATACGCGTTTGTCGAGTAGTTCTTTTGTAGGGATGACCAATTTTTCGCCATCTGTTTGAATAGTCATAAAAATACGATCAATTTTGGTGATTTGTCCTTCTATACCATCAAAGCGAATGACCTGCCCTACCATAAACGTATTGCGACTAAAGTAAGTCGCCAACATACTCGATAACACTTTTCTAGAGGCAAATCCATAAGATATACTTCCTGCCAATAAAATAGAACCAATAAACAATACTACTTGATAGGTAATGATCTGTGTATCAATACCAAGCTGGTTGAGGACGGTAATAGTGACCATAATCAATAGAAAGTAGAATACTAACTGACTAATGAGTCGTCCTCCTTTCATGCCTAGCGAATTCGTAGCTGCGGCAATGATATCTCGTACAAAAGAGGATACAAAGAACCCTAAGATAAATAAAACAATGGCACTAAATAGGGTAGGGAGGTACGCAATAAGGTTACTTATTTGAGTCGAAACGATATTCCAACCTAGTGAATCAGTTGCCATCACAAATACAAACAGTATAATACCCCAATAGACAAAGCGACTAATCATGATGCTAGGCTTTGTCTGAATATTAGCTTTGGCCAACATATCGCTAACATTTATTTTGTCAGCAAGTTCGTCAAAACGAGATACTGTAAGGATTTTACGAATGATATAGGCAATAAACTTGGCAAATAACCAACCTGCGATAAGTATTGTTAAGGCTCCAATTATGGAAGGAAGTGCCCCGCCTAGTGTTTGAAGAAATGATTGAAGAGAGTCCGTCAATATATCTGGAATTCTCGAAATTTGTTCTCCTACATCTTTGGCAGGTGTCGCATTATCAGGTTGTAAAAAAGAAAATAACATTTAGTCGTTATTAGTAGTAAAGAAGGAAGAGTTCAGACAGCTTCTGAAGGATCAACATATCAAATTAAAGTGCTAGAAATAAGAGGAAAATCAGTATTCTAAACATACAAAAGCTATGCTTACTTGTTTGTGTAAATAAACAATGGTAAGTCATGTATCT
Source organism: Bacteroidota bacterium (assembly GCA_020631245.1). Classification (GTDB taxonomy): domain Bacteria; phylum Bacteroidota; class Bacteroidia; order Chitinophagales; family UBA2359; genus JAHDHP01. The sequence continues at coordinate 8,907 of JAHDHP010000128.1, forward strand.
ACTCTTTTGAATCAGTGGAACCACCACTCAGTATCTCTTTTGCTATTTCTGTATTAATAGAAGCTTGTGTTAAAGTAAAGAGATCTGCAATTCCTAAGATAAACTCAAGAGTATTGATTGTTTCCAGTACCTTTTCTTTATGCTCCTCGGGGAGATTCTCACCATTATTAAGCATCTTGAAAGGATTGTAATCATTTGCATTCATTAGTTAATTACCTTTTCCCAAATAGTATTATAACGCATTATTAAGCTTATCCTATTTCATAGTATTAATTCGGTTAGTAAAATATTAGTGACGTTTGCCGTGTTTTTTATCATATATTTTTCGTAGTCGATCGCGTGCTCTTTTCAAACGCATCTTTGCAGCACTAGGGCTTAAAGACAAAGCAGTTCTAATTTCTTCAATACTCATTTCATCTTGATACTTCATCAAAATGATAGCACGATCATCTTCATTTAATTCGTGGAGTAATTCCATTAATCGCTCTACCTCTATTTCAAATATTTTTTTATTCTCTACTTCATCTTCTACCTCAATATCCAAAGATTCATTTATATCATCATATACTACTACTCGGTTTTTCTGCTTTTTACGTAAAAAGTCAATACATTTATTGTACGTAATAGCATAAATCCAGGTAGAGAAACTCGAATTCCCTTCAAAACTAGAGATTTTTAAAAACGCTTTTACTAATATATCATGCGAAAGGTCTTGTGCATCCTCCTTGTTTTTTAACATAGAAATGCACTTGCGATATACTTTATTAGCATAACGATCATACAATTCAGCAAAATACGCCGTCTTTCCAGACTGTAGTATCTGTTGAATAATCTCGTGGTCAGATAGGGATGATATATCTACTTCCAATGTTTGTTTTAGTAGTTTCACCTCGTTAAAATAGCAAGTAATACCTTACTTAGACGATTAGTCAAAAGTGTGTCACAGTTTTTTGAGTTAAATTGCAATATCGTACTATAGGCTTGATTAAAATAAGATATTAAGGTTTAGAAAAAAGACGATTGTTTAAGACGACGAGATCTGTATTATTTAGATGGGATATTGAAACAATAAACACCACCTAATTAAGGTATACATATAATTCTACTTATTTAAAGGTAAGAAACTATTGGTGATGCACCAAGTAAAATACATAAATCCTTACACTAAGATACTTATATATTGTATAGTGATTGTTGTAACTTTACCCCTCACTAAGCATCAATCATGAACTCAAATAATAAAAGCTCCATTCTGTATGTCTTACCCTGTTTAGATTATGGTGGAGCAGAATTACAAGCAATTACTCAAATAAATGCTTGGCATCAAAAAGGCTACAAGGTATATCTACTTCTATTAAACGAGATTATTTGCTTAGAAGAACAATTAGTTATTCCTCCCACACAAATTTATACGCTTCACTTTCCCTATACTACTCCTTCCCTATCCTCCATTGTAAAAGGAAGAGAATTAGTCAATCCTATCGCAAAAATCATACAAGAACAGCAAATAAAACAAGTGATTGCCGTTTTGCCCCTTTCCCATTATATTTTGCGCTTGGTCAAATTGCGAGCTTTTAGGAATAAAAAGGATAGCTTTCAGTTGATAGTATATCACTGTTCGATGCAATACGAAGCCAACCCCTTAAATACGCTAGGAAAAAAACTATTTAATAAAGTAAATAAACAATTGGCAAAACGAGCAGATGATATAGGCATTTGCGTATCAAAAGCAGTACAAGGAAATATATCACAAGGCTTATTTTTGCGCAATCCACAAGTGGTTTATAATGCCATTCCCAATCCACAAATAGATGCCCAAAAAGGAATCACCTTCTTACAAGAAAGAGGTATTACAAAAGATACCTACACCCTTTTAATACCAGGACGCTTACATCCCTCCAAAGGACATCTCTTTTTTTTCGAAGTACTAAGAAGTTTTATCGACCAACAACAATTACCCGCCACACAACTACAACTCATTATTGTAGGAAAAGGCTGGTATCAAGCAACGATTGAAGAAGGAATCACTACTCACCAGTTAGAAGACTATGTACAACTCACTGGTAATCTCGAAAATGACCTCCTATTATCCTTACTCGCAGCAGCAGATTTAGTAGTAGTACCATCTGTCAATGAAGCATTTGGGATAGTAGCCATCGAAGCACTCATGCAAGGAGGTTTACTACTTTGCTCCGATGCAGGTGGACTACCTGAAATTATTACAGATGGCGAAAACGGCTATCTCTGTCCAAAATTAGATCACCCCACTTTCCTTAAGAAACTCCAATATTTGTATACACATCGCCAAGAAACAATCATTCCTAAGCAAAGACTGTTCGAAGATTACCAGAAAAGATTTACCTTAGCAGCGCAAATAAAACAACTTCAAGAAATTCTGACTATTTAATAAAGGACATTGAGCCATCAAGTAAACACCAAGTCATCTCATATTCTTTACATTTCCTACGATGGAATGAC
>JAHDHP010000129.1 GCA_020631245.1 Bacteroidota bacterium
AGGCAAAAGCGATAAAAATGGGGTCGGGCTATCCGTTTGTAGTTGTCTCATAGCCACTAGCTCCGCATAGTCCTAGCAGTGTCTTCCGCTGTCAGCCCTGCTAGTCCTTGCGTCACAAAGTGGCTATTTCGTCAAGCTACCACTACTATCCCTTGCGCGTCTGCATTAGTAGCAGAAGAAATAGCAATCTAAAGAAACCAAGATATAGTCGAACATGTTAGCCACAACTGGAAAACAAGAATAATCACAAACCTAATCCAATGAAAAAACCACTTCATAACACGACCATTACCCTCCTAACCACAACAGAAAACGCCCCACCTCATACTCAATCAAAAAAAAAGTCTCTTTCTCTTGAAGACCTGTCGTTATGGCGCAAACACACTGTTACCCTATCTGATAATGGAGAGTGGTACACCAAGCAATATAGCTTGTACAGAGAATCCAAATCAACAAAAAATATCCTTAAAGCACAAAGGTTTGCAAAGTATTACCCAGAAGACAATCAAACCTATGTACTCTATATCTGCCATTCAAAAGACGGTATCAAATATCAAGTACCAGATGGTGCTAAACCTATATTTTCAGCCTCATCAGATTGGGTAGCTTATCAAATAAAACCTGCATCAGAAAGGAAAGAAGCGGAAGAAAAGAAGGATGAACAAAACTATATAGAGCTATTACACCTTCCATCTGGTTTTAAGGTAAGCTACCAGTCCAAGGCGAAGTACCACTTTCTGGAAGAAAAAAACTACTTTATTACTGCCGATAACAATAGCCTATTGATATATGATTTAGATAATCGCAAAGAGCATTACATCGGCAATATAGGTGAATATTTAGTTGACAAACAATCCAAATATATTGCCTACACCATAGATTCAGAAGATAAACGAGGAAATGGAATTTATCTGTATGCCCTAAATAAAAGGACTACTAAGGCACTTCAAACAGGTAATTTCAAGTATTCAAACTTGTCATGGAATCACAATAAAAATGAACTAGCTGCTTATAAGTATCAGATAGTAGAAAAAGAGGTAGACTATACCAATATAAACATTATTGTGATAAACGGAATTGATGCCGAAACGAGTCAAGCTACTGAGTATCCTGTGAAAGATATAGAGGGATTTGCAGAAAATATGGGAATCGCTGTCAAAACAGAGAAATCCCCCAATACAATCAGTTGGAGTAAAGATGGAAATCGTCTATTCCTTAAAGTAAAGGAGTATGTTCCAAAGGAAGAAAAAAAAGCAGAAAATAGTGAAGAAGACAGTTATAAAAGTGATGAAAAACCAAGTGTGCAGGTATGGCATTGGAAAGATCAAAAATTGCTTTCTTATCGAATAATGGAGCATGAAAAGAATAAAACCAAAGTTTTTGATGCAATCTTTTTCCGCAAGTCAAATACCCTTATACAGCTAACAGGCGAAGAAATCCAAAAATTGATCCTTAGTAAAGGTACAGATAACTGGGCTATTGGTACAGATAATCGAGCATATATTTCCGATTGGGATGTGAGTAGGAATGATCTTTATCGTATCAACCTTCAAACGGGAGAAAAAAGGCTGATTAAAAAGAATCTTGGTGGCTCAAGTTCCAGACCTCCCTATAAGTTATCTCCTGATGGCAAGAGATTCATTTTTTGGGATGGACAACATTATTGGTTTTATGATCTGGAAAACGATTCTAAGAAGAATATTTCTGCTCCATTAAATGTCTCTTTCGTAAATAATGAACATGATGAATTTGGCTATATACCCGATTATGGGTTTGTTGGTTGGGTAAAAGACAAAAATGCCATCATTGTCAACCACAAATATGATATATGGTTTTTACCACTTGACAATCATTCAAAAGCAAAGAACCTTACCGCCTCGGTTACATCGAAAGATACGATTCGTTTTCGTTTTGAAGATTTAAGTTTTAAAGATAAACAAGAAATAACGGAGCGTTATATTGACCTTTCTGCTCAACACTTTTTGTATGCTTATAATTTGCAAACCAAATATACTGGCTTCTATAAGCTACAAGAAGGCGAACTGACAGCAATCATATATCAACCTGCTTCATTTCATGCTCCGTGGCGTGGATACAAAATCTTAAAAAGTAAAAACTCCAATACCATTATTTATACAATGGAAGATTACGAAAACTACCCCGAAGCATATTTGAGTACACTAGATTTTTCCAAACCCCAAAAAATAACCCATACCAACCCGCAGCAGGAAAATTTTAAATGGGGCAAGCGTATTTTAATTCATTATACAAACAACGATGGTGTACCCTTACAAGGTATTCTAAGCATTCCAGAAGCTTATAAAAAAGGACAACAGCTCCCCATGATTGTTTTCTCCTACGAAAAGCTTTCCCAGCGAATGTACACCTATCCAACTCCTTACCTTTCTGGAGCTAACATCTCCGAGATGTTATATGTATCAGAAGGGTATTTATTTCTCCAACCTGATATTCATTTTAATGTTGGCAGCCCTCATTCAGATATGCACCAATGTATTGATGCTGCTATTCAGCAGGTAATAGAACTAGGATATGTCGATGAACAGAAAATAGGCTATGAGGGATTCAGTTATGGAGGGCATGCCGGGATGTATATATCCACACAAAACAACAAATTTGCTGCAATTGCGGCAGGTGCAGGGGTCAGTAACCTCATTCAAGGTTTTAATATTGACATTGTAAAGAATGGCAATAATGAACAAGGTTATTATATAAATGGACAAGGAAGATTAGGAACAGACCCGATGTCTGATATGGAAAGGTATCTTTCAGAGTCTCCCGTTTTTAACGCACAAACAATGAATACGCCTTTGTTATTATTTCATGGAACGGCTGATAATGTGGTGCAATGGGAACATTCTTTTGGTTTATATAGCATCCTACGCTATTTGAAAAAACCTGTTATTTTTCTTTCCTATCTAGGAGAAGGTCATGGACTAAATAAAGCAGCAAACCGACTCGACCTCCAAACAAGATTGAAAGAATTCTTCGACCACCATTTAAAGGGGCAGGAGAAAAAGAAATGGATGCAAGAAGACCAACCTTACCTTCCAGAAGAAGCATCAAACGAATCCAATGAAAAGACGAAAAGCAAAAGAGAACTTCCCAAGTGGAAGTAAGCGATCAATTACTTGTAATATAAACACTTGTTAACATAAAGGAATAACGATAAGTACCCTTTGCGGGAATGGTGTATTTCTCATGCACCAAACGTCCCCAAGAGGTATCACCACCTACTCCCATTTGTAAATGGTCAATATTTAATTGTACCTGCTTACCTGTTTTGATAAACGCGCCATGTTTTGAGGTTACAGGTACTAATCCCGAAGCCGACACACCGCCATCCTTGCCTGCCACAAAATCTAATTCATGCATGATAAAAGGCCAGGCACTAATATTCAACAATTGATCATCACGAGAACTAACATTCAAATTTACCCTATTAGTAGATACGTGATTCGCAGATGAAAGCAACACATTACTAACATCCGTCTTATTACCTGTTTCCTGTGGACGTGAATAACGATGAAAATCCGTTTTTATATGCGCTTCCCATCTCCCCATTTTACCAGAACACTTACGATCCCAATACGTTTCATGTGGGCCTCTCCCATACCATAGTAATCGTTCATAAGAATTTGGCAGGGTCAAATACATGCCAATACGCGGAATATTGGGCAAAGAATCTTTAAAATTAGTCAATTCATAATCGACCAACATTCTTCCCCACGTAATCAGCGTAAAAGTAACTTCTAACTGCGCGATATTATCAGGCAATTCATAGCTTACTTTATAAGCGATACCTTTTTCTGACTTTTTAGGAGCCTCCAACAATTGTGGCTTCGCTTCCTCGGTAGCTCGCTGCCAAATCTTCGCCCAATCTTGCATACCATTTCCTAGATCATTATCCGTGGGAGCGCGCCAAAAATTCGGACGTATAGCTTGATCAGTAACTAATACATCTCCCCTACTCCAATGAGTAAGCTCCCCTGTTTTTTTATGCACCTTCCAAGTAGCCTTCTGATGTTTAATCACATAAAAATCTCCCTCGGTTGTTACTTTCATATCAGCTAAAGCTTCCTTCTCCACCTGAATAGAGCCTGACTGATAAGGCTGCAATTCAAACTGCTCAAATGCGACTTCGTGTGCTTCTTGTACAGTTGTCCTATTTGGCTCATCTTCTAGCACTTGCACCAATAATGTAACTCCTTTTCCTGCTTCCAAAGGAGGTACCGTAATTGGATAAACAACACTCGTTTGTGGAGGAATATTCAGCTCCTCACTCTCCTCTTGATGTATCATTCTTCCTTGCATCCAAAATTTCCATTTAAGTCGCTTTCCTGTCAAATCTGCAAAAAAGTTTTTATTCGTTACAATCAACTCCCGCGTCGTATCATTCCACGCTATTTTTACAGGTTGATACACCTTTTTTACCTCATACAAATGCGGGTGTGGATTTCGATACGGATCAACCAAGCCATTATTCAAAAAATTACCATCTGTGGGTAAATCTGGATGATAATCATGTCCATAAGCCAAATACGGCTCTCCCTTTTCATTTTTATATTCGAGTGACTGATCTACCCAATCCCAAATAAAGCCCCCTTGTAATACTGGATATTTTTCAATGATGTCCCAATAATCTTGCAGATTGCCCACCGAATTGCCCATCGCATGACAATACTCAATCATAATACTCGGTTTAGTTGGTTCATTTTCAGCATGATCAATCAAATACTTAGCTCGTGGATACATCGGACAATAAATGTCTGTATAATCCTCCTTGCCCGCAGGTTCATACTGCACTGGGCGACTTTGATCAGCCTCCTTCAACCACTGGTATAATGCTCTAAACAACTGCCCATGTCCAGCTTCATTTCCTAGCGACCAGATAATAATTGATGGATGATTTCGATCTCGATAATACATACGTTGTACTCGATCTAAATGAGCAGGTAACCATGACATTTCGTTACCCAATTGCGTCTCTGCCCGAATCGCCAATGGATGGCTCTCAATATTGGCTTCATCAATCACATAAAGCCCGTATGTATCACAGAGGTCATACCAATAAGGATCATTCGGGTAATGACTACTCCGCACCGCATTAATATTAAACTGCTTCATCAATTTCACATCTTTTTCCATTGACGCTCTTGACACCACATGTCCTGTGTAAGGATCTGTTTCATGTCGATTCACCCCTCGAATATAAATGGCTTTTCCATTTACTAACAACTGCTTATTGACAATTTCCACGCGTCGAAAACCTATCTTCTTTTCAATAAATTGTAGATTGTTCACATTACCTGCTTCGTCCCATTGGAGCTTCAAAGTATAACAATTCGGAATTTCTGCTGACCACTGTTTCACCGCTTTCAAAACCGCATCCACCGATACCAGCTGCTTTTCTCCTCCTTGTAGTAGTAAGTCCTTTTTCGTCGTATAAATTGGTCTATCCTTCCAATATAAGGCCACCTCTAAGGCTCCCTTTTTTGGTCGTTTTGTAGCATTTACCAATTCCACTGCTAAGGCAAACACCCCTTCTTTGTAATCATCCTCTAAACTAGCGGTCACCTCCAAATCACGTATCCCTACTTTCGGACGCGTATAGACATAAACATCCCGTTCAATCCCACTCATTCGCAGCATATCTTGACTCTCCAAATAACTGGCATCACTCCATCGAAACTGCTGTATTGCAATTAAGTTCTCTCCTGTTTTTACATATTTACTAATATCAAATTCCGCAGGCGTTTTCGATCCCTGCGAATAGCCTACATAGCTCCCATTTACATACAAATACATCGCCGACTTTGCCCCTGCAAAATGCAAAATCACCTCCTCCTTTAGCCAATCTGTTGGTACCTCAAAGCGATGGCGATATGTCCCTACTGGATTATAGTCTTCAGGAACATTGGGCCAAGTAGTCGTAAAAGGATAGCGTTCATCCAAGTAAATCGGATACCCATAGCCTTCCACTTCCCAATTCGCAGGTACTGGAATCGTCTCCCAAGCCTCATCATCCAAATCTATGGCATAAAAATTTTGCAATCGTTCCTTTGGGTTTCGCACCCACTGAAACTTCCAATTTCCATTTAATAATTGAAACCGCTTCGACTTTTCTGGTAGGTTTTCACTCGCTAGTTCTTTCGACTCATAGGCAAAAAAATCAGCACGAGGGGCTAGTTTTTGTTCAGCAAAAATCGTATGGTCAGCATGATACGTTTGAGGAATTATTTGCGCTTGCATGAATGGAGAGAGCGTTATAAGAGCTAGTAAAAGAGTAACTTTATACATAATTATTTTTTATTTTGGGGGCGCATCCCCACTTTTCGCCTATTCATGCGATGACGCATAAACAGGCGAAAAGCGGGGTCGGGCTATCCGTTTGTAGTTGCCTCATAGCCACTAGCTCCACATAGTCCTAGCAGTGTCTTCCGCTGTCAGCCCTGCTAGTCCTTGCGTCACAAAGTGGCTATTTCGTCAAGCTACCACTTCTATCCCTTGCGCGAAGACGCTGGCGGAAAATCCGTCGGACGTTCAATCGTGAATCGTTCAAATGAGGGTACCCACAAGGGATACCCCTACGTGTTATACTTTTGTAAAACCACCAGCAATGACAAGGGCGGAAAATCCGTCGGACGGAAAATCGTGAATCGTTCAAACGAGGGTACCCACAAGGGATACCCCTACGTGTTATACTTTTGTAAAACCACCAGCAATGACAAGGGCGGAAAATCCGTCGGACGGAAAATCGTGAATCGTTCAAACGTTTACCGCGTGAGGGATAGTAGCGGTAGCTTGCTGAAGTACATAGCTAGTGAGGCTTTTGCTGGCAGGGCTGACGAAGGAAGACACTGCCAGCAAATATAGCCGAACAGCTTGTGTACAAAGCAACTACAAGCGAATAGCCCGACCCTCATTTTGTTAAAAAAAGATGCCGCCAGTGGAACGCTGGCAGCATCTTTTTTAACAAAATGAGGGACACGCCAATAAGAATAAAATCACTCTACATGCGCTTCATCAACTGTTTCAAAATACTGAGGCTTGTTTTATAAGGCGCATAACGAATGGGCATATCCAAAGCCAATGATTTGTTCATAACGCCTTTGTGGTGGGAAAAGGTTTCAAAAGAAAACTCCCCATGATACGCGCCAATACCACTCTCTCCTACTCCTCCAAATGGTAGGTGGTCGTTTCCAATATGCATTAAGGTGTCGTTGATACTCGCACCACCTGAAGAGGTTTCCGTTAGTACTTTATCAATCATTTTCTCATTCTTAGAGAAGATATACAGGGCAAGCGGCTTCTCTCGGTCATTGATGAAGTTGATTACATCATCTATGTCATCGTAGACCATTATGGGTAGTATTGGTCCAAAAATTTCTTCTTGCATCACTGGATCATCGGGGTTGACCCCTTCGATAAAAGTGGGGCTAATATACTTGTCTTCATAATCGGTATTACCTCCATGAATGATTTCGCCTGCTTGCATCAAATTGGTGAGGCGTTTGAAGTGTTTTTCGTTGATAATACGTCCGTAATCCTTACTTTTTTGTGGGTCTTTTCCATAAAATTCTTGGATAACTTCTTTCATGCGCGTAATCAGGGCATCTTTTACATCTCGGTGGATGTAGATATAATCGGGAGCAATACAGGTTTGACCAACATTGACCAATTTTCCCCATACAATTCGTTTGGCGGTATAATCGAGGTGAATATCTTTATCGACAATACAGGGACTTTTGCCTCCTAGTTCTAAGGTGACTGGTGTTAGGTGTTTGGCTGCTGCTTGATATACAATTTTACCAACAAAGGTACTTCCTGTAAAAAAGATATAATCGTATCTTTCTTTCAATAATCCCGTAGAAGTCTCGACCCCTCCATTAAATACGGCTACATATCGCTCGTCAAATACTCCTTCAATAATATCGGTCATGACTTTAGCGGTAGCAGGAGCCATTTCAGAGGGCTTCAATACGACACAGTTACCTGCGGCAATGGCACCCACCAAAGGTAGCATCAATAATTGGAAGGGATAATTCCAGGGAGCGACAATCAAGACAACTCCATACGGGTCTTTATAAATATAACTGGACGCTTTAAAATGGAAGATACTCGTTTTTACCTTCTTTGGTCTAGCCCATTTTTTAAGGTTTTGTATCAACTTATCTAATTCAGCCAGCACAATACCGATTTCGGTACCATAACTCTCGAACTTCGATTTTTTTAGGTCTTTATCTAGTGCCTCAAAAATGGCCTTTTCATTAGTCACAATTGCCTTACGCAATTTTTTGAGTTGTTCGATACGAAATTCGACATCTTTGGTTAAATTCGATTTAAAAAACGTGCGTTGTGCCGCTATGGTTTGTGGAATTTGGATCAACTGCCCACTTATTTCAGCGGAATGATCGGTCATTACAGACATCTGAGACTGAATTTAATGAATGAATATAATTGATCTAAGTTACTAATTTTTTGGGAGAGGTGGCGGAAAAGGAGAAGATTTACTTTGCCAAAGACAACTACAAACGGATAGCCCGACCCTTTTCAGCTCGTTTCGTTCATGCATCTTTGCATGAACGGACAAGTTGAAAAGGGATGCGCCCAACTGATAAGGAATTGTTGAAGATTAAAAATGTTTTGTTTACTTTTGGATCAGGCAGATTCGATCATCATCTATCAACCACACTCATGAACAAGGAAGAATTACAAAAATTATCTACGGAAGAACTGAAAAAGAAGGCGCAAGGCACCAAGACCTTAATCTTCATCTTTATACCCATTATTTTGGGCTTGATTTTCTTTATTGTACGTGATTATTTCAGTGGTTCAAACGTGGATATGCCTTCATTAACCATTATGATTTGTGCAGTAGGCGGCATGGTCGCCTTGTTTCCAGAATTGAAGAAAATCCAAGAAGTATTAGATGATCGAAATACATGAGAACGCCTATCTTCGCTCAAAAAAGAAATCGAAATAAGTCATTTCATAAACTTTACCCGGCGGCATCCCATGTTCGAGTGAGTGTCCAACACTTGGCAAGGCTCCTTTTTGAGTGCCAAATATCCAATCTTCGATAGAGTGCAAAAAACGAACACAATTATCCACACTTTCTTCCAAATAAGCATTCATCTTTATCATCTGTTCTTCTCCTGTTACAGGATTTTTGAACATTATTTCCTTCTCAAATCGTGGTAAAAAGTTTTTGAGTTGCTGATTATATAAGGCAGAATAGAGCAATCTCACTTTTCGTGGCAAAGTTTTCTGCAAATAAAACAACTGTGAATTAATTGCCAATTTCCGCATCCACTGGTGTCCGTAGATAGCTTCTCTAACAGCTTGAACATAGTAACTACCAAATACTTTTTCGGGTAGATCGCTGAAATGACGGCCAGCTTGCTCGCAGAGGGAATCAAGTGGGTACCGAAGTTTACTGATAAATTTCCCTAAGTAATATTTTTCTCGAATGGGTTTATAACCACCTGCAAAATATAAGTCCATAAGTGCTTCGATTTTGCGGTGATCGTGTTGCGCCCAAAACAATTGATTGGGATTAGGATCATTATAATCACCTGTAAAATAATAGACAAATGGATGCCACGTAATATCGGCATAAATGTGGGTCGCCACTCCTGCAAGGAGGGCTTTAAGGTGGTTGGCATTGCCTTTTTCTTCGTCGATACTTTTGAGTAGGGCTGCGATTATTTCGTGGGTATCTTCTCCATCAATGCCATGTAGGCGAGAGGGAATTGCGTTTATTTTTTCTTGGATACGCGGGTTGTCTATCTTTGTTTTGACCGATAGATAGTAGATTTTATCGTGAAAGACGGCTCCTAGTTTGTAGATATTGGGAAATTGTTCCAAAATGGGTTGCCAGCGACTTCCTTCGAGTTTTTGAGCAACTTTATCGGTAATGATCCAGTGGGTGACTTCTTTGGGCATGGGAATTTGGGTAATTGGTGAAAGATAGACGATAGAACTATTTCTCTAAAAGAAGCAATAACAAATGTCCTGCTGACCAACTAAAATGCTCGGCTGCTAATCCTTCTCCTGTAATGGGGTTATAATTTTCGCGAATAGCACTCCCCTTTTCTAGTACTCCTTGTGCATGTTGAAAGATTTTTTGAGCGGCAGCATCCGCCTCTTTGTTATAACCATAATTTCGCAAACCTATGATTCCAAAATAAGCTTGATCGAGCCAGTTCGGGCCTCGCCAGTAGCCATCTTGAGGCGTAAATTTAGGATGGGCAGCACTAAGTGTTTGGAAAGGGACTTTGGTATTGAAATGAGTTTCATCCATCATATTTTGCATCACAGCTTTTGCCTGCTCTTTACTAGCCACTCCTGCCCATAGCGGAATCCAACCTTCACATCCCATCACTGGTACGAATGCTTGGGAATCGACCTTTTTGTCGTAAAACCAGCCTGTTTCTTGGTCAAAGAACTGTTCTTGAATCTTATTTTTTAAAACGCTGGCTTGCTGTTCAAATTGTTCGGCATCTTTCGTTTTAGCTAGACTATGTGCAATCTTTTGTAGGTATATTTTCTCGGCATATAAATAGCTGTTAAGGTCTACACTTTCTTGATTGAGTGAATAGGCATTTTCTTGATTATTTAGAATTTGACTATCATCAAAACGAACCGCATTGTCCATCCCACTTTCCCACTTGGCAGCAACGAGGGTACCATCCGTACAACCATATTCGCAAAGTCCGTTTTGGTCATGGTCGCGTTCCTCATACCACCAACGATGTTGTTTCACCATTTTGGGATACATTTCTCGTAGAAATAGCGAATCTTGATCTTCCTCATAAATATTCCAGACTGCCCAAGCAGATAGTGGAGGTTTTGTGTTTCGGTTATTATGCTTCTCAATGGTTGTATCTCGAAAAATGCAATCGGAAATAAAGCCACTTTTTTGTTGAAAATCGTACATCGCACGCACTTGCTCTTTGGCCAAAGTAGGATCGTATTTAGATAAAGCAACGGCATGCTTCCAACTATCCCAAGCCCAAAAGCCATGAAACCAGTTTTTATGATAACTCGGAAACAAACCACTATGTTTGAGTTCTCCTGCAGGAATTCGCCAATTATTTTGCAGGGTTAAGATACATTTGACAAGCAAGTTCTGATAAACCTCCTCGTTCCATTTTGGATTCATTTGTGCTTTTAATTCCGCTAATTGTTTTTCCTTTTCTTGTTGCCGGGCTTCAAAAAAAGTGCTAACTAACTCTGGTAAAAAGGCGAGTTTTTCTAGTTCGTTATCTTCTTCGTATTCTGGAAAGATAAA
>JAHDHP010000130.1 GCA_020631245.1 Bacteroidota bacterium
CTAATAGTTGGCTTGTAGAAAACTTGTTCAGCTATACCCCTCACAGTGTCTTCCTTCGTCAGCCCTGTGAGGCGAAGCTTCACCAAGTTTCTACTTCACCAATCTTCCGCCTCTATCCCTCACGCAAGACAATGAGTGAGTTAGTGAATGTGCGAATGACTGAATGGTGTTACGCAGCCATTTTTTAGCTACCGCCAGCGTCGTCGCTGGTGGTAATAACGACAAAAAGCAGCCTCTGGCTGCAACCCTCGCACTTCACACATTTTTCGCCGCACGTAAACCGTTCCATCGTCAATCGTCGGACGTTCAATCGTTTTTTCATTCTTTTTCCCTATCTTTAACGGTTAACGACAATTTGTTATAACCATCATGGACAACCCGATATACTTTGAACAGGAGCCGTCCGAATACCAACGTGCTCCCCAACATCCAAAAACACCGCCACCGCCTGATAAGCCTCCCAAGAAAAGGAGCCTTAAACGCTGGCTATTTGCCCTATGGGGAACCTTCCTCTTAGGCATCATTATCTGTTTAGGATTATTTGTAGGAGTCGCCTATGGTTTATTAGGCAAACTACCCACCTTCGTAGAACTCGAAAGTCCCAAAAGCTCGCTTGCCTCAGAAGTATATGCATCGGAGGGCGAACTACTCGGACGTATTTATGTAGAAGATCGAACCAATACCGAATTTGAAGAACTCCCACAACACCTCATTGACGCCCTCATCAGCACAGAGGATATCCGTTTTTATGAACATGCAGGTATTGATATGCGAGGCACAGGACGCGCCATTGTAAAGACCGCATTTCAAGGAGATCGCTCCTCTGGAGGAGCTAGTACACTAACACAGCAACTTGCCAAAAACCTATTTCACAAATATCCTAAAAGCATGGCTGCCCGCCTAAAACAAAAAGTAAAAGAGTGGGTAATTGCCGTTAAATTGGAGCGTAGTTATACCAAAAACGAGATCATGAGTATGTACCTCAATACGGTCTCTTTTAGTCAAAATGCACATGGAATAAAGGCTGCTGCTCGTACTTATTTTAGTAAATCACCCGATTCGCTCAATATCCAAGAATCGGCATTACTTATGGGAATGCTCAAAGCAAGTACCCGCTACAATCCTGTACGAAACCCTAAAAATGCTCTCGAACGACGCAATGTTGTTCTGGCTCAGATGGCGAAGTATAACTATCTTACTACTGCCCAAAAAGACTCCCTCCAAAAACTAGATTTAGGGATCAACTACAAACGCGACGATCACAATGTAGGTACCGCTACTTACTTCCGTGAATTTGTAAAACAAGAAGTAAAACGATGGGCTAAAAACAATGTAAAAGTAGATGGAGAACAATATGACGTATTCCGAGATGGATTGAAAATTTATACAACCATTGATTACAAAATGCAGGAATATGCTGAAGAGGCAGTTGCGGAAAATATGAGGAAGCTCCAAAAGAAATTCAACAAACATTGGAAAACAAAAGACCCTTGGTATAAAAAACGAAAAATTGAAAAAGTAAAAAATAGTGGTGTCAAAAAAGATGACCCTTGGGCAGGCACCAACGAATTAATCTATCGGGCTGCTGTTCGTTCGGAGCGGTATCGCGAAATGAAAAAAGCAGATGTACCTGCTGCTGATATTTATAAAAGTTTTAACAAAAAAACTTCTATGAGTATTTTTAGTTGGAATGGCGACCAAGATACGGTCATGACGCCGCTCGACTCCATCCGCTACTACAAACGCTTGTTACATGCTGGTTTTATGGTTGTAGACCCGATGTCAGGACATATCAAAGCTTGGGTAGGAGGAATTGACCACAAGCATTTTCAATACGATAATGCCCGTCCTAGCTCCAAAAAGCAGGTAGGTTCTACCTTCAAACCATTTGTATACACGGTAGCTATCAACAATGGTATTTCACCTTGTGAGTTTATCCCCAATATTCCTGTTTCTTTCCCTAAGTATGAAAACTGGACACCTCAAAACTCCAATAATCGCTATAATGGACAATATATTACCGTAAAGAAAGGACTAGCCCTATCCCTCAATCAGATCACTGCCTCCCTCATGAAACAAGTAGGCGGACCTGGCGAAGTAATTGAGCTAGTACGAAAAATGGGATTTGAAAAAAGTACCGATGTTCCTGCCTTCCCTTCTATTTGTTTAGGAACACCCGAAATATCCTTGTATGAAATGGTGGGCGCGTATACGACTTATGCCAATAAAGGTTTTTATATCAAGCCTATTTCTATTACGCATATCAAAGACAAAAATGGTAACCTAGTACAGCCATTTGTTCCCATCAAATCAGAGGTTATCAATGAGGAAATTGCTTATGCCATGTTGCATATGATGAAAGGGGTAACCGACTATGGTACGGCTGTTGGGCTGCGTTCTCGTCACAAGTTAAAAGGAGAAATAGCTGGTAAAACAGGTACTACCGACGACAACTCCGATGGTTGGTATATTGGTATTACTCCTCAATTGGTGGCAGGTGCTTGGGTAGGTGGCGACGAAAAAGCCATCCGCTTTACTAGTACGCGTTTGGGTTCGGGTTCAGCAATGGCAATGCCTATCTTCGGTAGCTTTATGGAAAAGGCATATGCCGATGAATCTCTCGAACTGGATAACACTCTTAAATTTGAACGTCCTCCCAGTATGGGTATTGAGCTTAATTGCAATAACTATATGGACCCTTATTATTATGGCAATCCTTCTGCTGGTGGGGGGCAACCAATGGGTGAGCAAATTATCGTCAACCCCGATGGTAGTATACAAGTGGTTCCTGCTCAACCACAACCTGGTGTAGCTCCTGTACCTGGTCAAGTGCAACAGGGAGTCCCTGTTCCGGGACAGCCTGCTCCGCCAAGTAATCCAGAATATTATAATGATCAGTTTGATTGATGATGGAACGGTTGACGGTGGAACGATTAACGAGTGACCGTGGAGTGATGTAGGGGCAATGCCTATGTGCTTGCCCTTGATAAATTAGCGCGTAACGCCATCCAATCATGCAGTATAATGACTGGGTGATTGGATGGCTTTTAATTCGTATGCAATAGTTCCCGCCACCTTCGCCCCAACAAGACCAATAAAAACAGCCCCAAGACCACATACCAAGCAGGTTCACTCATTCTATTCCAATCTGCTTGCTCCTCTCCAAAATCGAATTTGGTATTTCCTGCATTCAAAATTTTCTGTTGTGCTGCCAATAGGGCTTGTTTTTGCGCTTCAGTTTCTACGACAATAAAGGAGTTAATAGGCGTCATGAAATGCTGTTTGAAACTTGATTGTAGTAAATGTAACCAGCGTTGATCGTAGTGTTTCGGATTCCATTGTAATTGCTGATAATAGGCTTGTAACTGGAGTCCTCTTTCCCAATTTTTTTCGCCTGCCATCCATATTTCCTTCTCTATATCTGTTGGAATATTGACCACTAAACTAGGCTTCTTATCCATAGGTAAATAATGGGTAATGGCTCCTTCTTTGTACTGATAAACAGGGCGAGTTTCTGGTGGAAAAGGAATATTGGATAGTTGAAATCTTACTCCACTTATCAAGGAATGCCCACGTACTTTTGCGGAATCATCGAGGGTATAAAAATAGGGACATTCGGGATATGCTTGCGCCAAATCGGGTAAGCCATCATTGGGGAAAGCAGCTTTAGTAAGTTCGTCTGTAACCACAATCATGACGGGGTAGGTATTTTTTTCTTGTTGGAGTTGCTGGAAATAAATTTCGCGCATGGCTCGTTCTAGGAAAAAACCTCCTTCTTGAAGTGATTTGGAAATCATTTTTTCAAGTTGTTGTTGCCAAACTACTTTAGCTCCAATTGTTCGATGTCCTTGATTGACCACTACTAATTTCATATTGATACCGTACTGAATATTGTGTTCTTTTATCCAAGTAGAAATACGCTCTACATAGTTACTTATACTTCCTGAACTAGCATCTACGAGTACATAGTAATAGGGTTTGCGGCTTACTTGTGGAAGTGTTTCTTTGGCAGCGGCGGGTATATATGTTCCCATGTCGGCTATTTGTATGATAGCTGTAGAAGCGGTTTCTAAGGTATCGCCTAGTAGTACTTTTTTGTTGTCTATCTGAAAAAGAAAAGGGTCTTTGTGAATGATTTCGATACCTGTACGTCGTGGGCCATTGGAAGGGCAGGGAAATACTTGAAAACTAATGGAGCCATCTTTTTCATAAAATAACAAACCAGGGTCTCGACGTAAATTGGTTATTTGTCGATAGACCCATTGTGCCGCTCGTTTTTCGGTCAATAATCCATATTCTTTGCGGTTTTCAATCCATAGATAATAGTCACTGATTAAAGCTCCATCGGGCAAGTAAAAATGAGTTTCATATTCTTGATTCCCCAAACCATAATTTTGTAATTCGAGATATACCTCCGATATCCAAGCTTCATGTCTATAATCATATCTAGAAGTGACACCAATACTATCAATGAAAACATCTCCACTTCTAGGTCCTCTATCCCAGGGAATATCAGGAAAATCGAAAACGTCTCCAATAAATACCTGTTCTATATCATGCAGTCGTTGGTTAGAAAGAGTTCCATTGTCTAATACCATATAGCGAAATAAGTGAGAAAGATAAGGTAGATAACCTTCCTGTCCTCTATCCAATCGATCCCTATCATCTGTATTTTTTAAATGCTTTATTTTCTCTATGGTATTTTTTAGTCTAGTTGTATTTACATGGGGTATTTCTTCTCCATAAGTAGGATGGTAGATATAGTCAATTGCTTTCAGTAAATTTCTTTGTTCCATTTTATACCATCCTACTAAAAAAGTGGGAATGACCAACATCCCTCCAATCATTAAAGGAATTAAGAGTCCTTTTTTATAGTGTGTTCGAAGATATGCATAGTCTTCTGATAAGATATTGCCTTGGATAAAAAATAACAAGACAGGACTTAACATCAAGAAGCCTGCACCAAAGGCAATAATAGCAATAATGGATAGTGGGAGGAAAGGTAAAAAGACGAGGAAGAAGTAAAAGATAAAGGTAAAGGTGATGCTTCTACCAATAAATAATAGAATACGGCTAGTTGGGTGGTTTATTTGTGGAATACAATATAGGATGGCATTGATAATGGTAAATACATAAAAGAGAGCGTGTCTAAAATCGCCAAATAAACAGAAAAAAGTGCGTTCTGCTACTAGCTCTCCTCCATTTAATGATAGTCCTAATAGCGGCATAATCAAGGCTACTGGCATCAGCCATAAAAAACGCATTCGTTTCCACCATGTACTTTGCCTGCTGAGTAGTATATAGAATGTTCGAAGTAGGAAAAACATAAATAGGGTGACTCCTACTATATTTAAGACCAAGAAAAAATGGAAGGATTCGATGCCCCGAAACAACTCAGCCCCAGTGGTTATCATAAAGTAAGCGAAGGCTGGAAAGCACAGGGCAATACCAAAATTAAGCAAGGCACTACGATCTTGTTCATTGGGGGTTAGATGCATCACTATACTAAATGCTCCATATAAAATGGTGGGCATTAAAAAGGTAAAAGCGTATATTAATAGATCTTGCTCCTCCAGCATCCAAGGAGGTACGCCACTGGGTATAGCGTCTTCAAAGTTCATGGTAAATCCATACAAAAACAGACACGCTGCTACAAGGCTAATGATACTATATAGTAGTTGGGTATTCTTTTGCCAAAACCAACAAAGCAGACTATACAGTGTGGCAGGAATGATCAATGCTCCGAGTGCCATCCATAGTTGGTTCCATAGTTCTATCTCACTTTCTCCAAACTCCGATTTGATGATTTGGTAATTGCCATAGAGCAAAAAGCTAAAAATTAGTAGCGGTAATGTGGTACTCATTAGTACCCAGATAGGATGGAGAATTGTTCGCTTCATAAATGGATGAGATTGTTTTATGGGTAAATATGCTATTGATATATGGCTCAAAGGAGTCAGGGATCAGGAGTCAGTTTTTGTAGGGCGCAGATCTATGTGTCTGTCAAAAAAGAGATGTTGCATGAACAGATACAATAAAAAGAGAGCTGATAAATATACTAGTACTCCTATAGCTAGGTGTACCCCAGGGAGGTGTAAAAGTTCTTCAAAGTACCCCAATTCTTGGAAAAATATCACCATCGTAATGCGAGCAGTATTGGCCACGATAGTAGCAAGCAACGAAATGCTTGTACATAAACACACAAAAAATAGCTGATGCGTGTATTTTGATAGTTGAGGTAAAAAAGAAAAGAGAAGGATACCTGTACTCAATAAGAAAAATTGCCCTCCAGAACAGCTTTTGTCTATAATAATGCGCGCAGTCTGACTAAAAAAACCTACATCTGCTTGCCACTCAAAAACTATACCTGTTATCAAAGACACCCAACTAGCAACAGGATATAACAAATACTTTAAATCTGCTACATTCACTCGTTGATAAGCAATCCAAGTAAATAGAAAACAAATCATCAAAGTGAAATAAAAAAAGTATTGTACAAATTTTTTATTCATTAAAATGGCATAGTATTGGTATAGTAATAAGCGGTGAGATGAAAGGGATTCACATGGTCTGCCAACACCTTAATAAAGGTATAAAGTTCCATACACTATCATTCTCATTCGTAAACCCTTTTTAAATGTAATGAATAAAGAATAATTTCTACATTTTGAGTGTGAGACATAGCCATATACGTCGTTGAAAAGCCTCGCCGATGCGCTGCATCGCCTACATTTTTCGCCTTGTCTATGACTAAATCTCTTTCTCAAAGATGCCGAACTTAATTTTTAATCATTACTTAACTCCTTAAATAAGAAACCCTATGGCGATTTTAAAAGTAATCGAAGTATTATCTGATTCCCCAAATAGTTGGGAAGAAGCCGTTCAGAATGGCGTTGCAAAAGCAAGCAGTACGATCAAAAATATTAAGTCTGCTTATGTGCAAAGCCAAAGTGTTGTAGTAGAAGATGGAAAAGTGAAGAGTTTTAGGGTAAATCTTAAACTTAGTTTTGAGGTATCCTAGAGTTCTAAGCTAACATTGTACTAATACAATATGAAACGGCCGCTATTCTTTGATACTCAAAGAAAGCGGCTTTTTTTGACGATACTTTCAATAACAAAAGAAAAAACCAAACACATAATAAGATAAAAAAAAGCACGTTATATATTCACCATTAAAACAATAGATATAAATTCCCATTTCATGTAACTCTTTACCATCCCTACTCGTAGAAAGAGACAAAGCGCATATATTAAATTGTTCTCTTTCGACCCATCCTTTTAAGCATTTTTATTGCATGTATAGTTCAAGACTTTTTTTGAACTCTTTTATCCCACCAAATATGTACCATTTGAGGACTCGCAGTCGCGCCATGTAAGAAGATAAAAGCACCAACTCCTTATCTCCTTCCGTGTATAATACTCCGTTTCCCGTAAAATTTCTTCCAATGACATTGACCAAACTAAAGACACTATTTCTGCTATGTTGTCTATTGGGATTTAGTAACACACAAGCCCATTATGCAGAGGTACAGTCACGAATTCAATTCCAAGGCAAATCTTGGGACCAAGTGCTAAAAATGGCACAAAAAGAGGGCAAGCCAATCTTTGTAGATATTTACACCAAATGGTGTGGCCCTTGTAAATTGATGGAACGTAATACCTTCACCCTTCAAGAAGTGTATAACGTCTACAACGAAGAGTTTATCAATTATAAGCTCGATTTTGAAACACCAGAAGGACAAAAATTTGGAGCGAGATATGGCATTCAAGGCGTTCCTGTATTACTCTATTTTGACAGTAGAGGCGAATTAAAATTGCGCGCAGATGGAATGCAAGGTAAAGACCAAATGATTGTCAATGCACAACGCGTATTAAAGCGTAGTAATGGCGTGCCAGTGGGCAATGATCGGACACGAGTAACTGTCCCAACACCCCGTCAACCACGCCCAAACCCACGTTATGATCCTCCAGCAAATCCACCTAAAAGCTCGATGTATGATGAGATCGTAAAACGTTATAACACCAAACAACCTTATGAGAAATTGTTCCGCAAATATGCAACGCAACAAAAACTTTTAGGACGTATGGATAACCAAGCTAACATGGAACTCATCCACGATCTTTCGGACGATATTGAGTCTAAAGCAATGGATATGTTTATCAATCGACAAAATAAGTTTATCGAAGCTTATGGAGAAGATTATGTCAATGGGAAAGTGAAAACTGCTGTTCTCTCTAAAATAGCAGAAGCGGCTGCGAATAAGGATGAGAAACTCTTTAAGCGTGCCCTAGAAGTCGTTAGAAGTTTTGATATGCCTCAAGCAGATAACCTTGCTTATAGTCTCAAGCGTAATTATTACCAGGGAATTGGTGATCGAGAAAATTTTGCCAAGTCTGTTATCGAGTATATGAAAAAATACGATGGCGATGCTCCTGATCTTTATAATCGTTCTGCATGGGATATTATGACGAGTGACCCAAGTAAGAGCAATTTGAAATTTGCTCGCAAGTGGGCAGAAACCTCTATTGCAATTGACTCTCAATACTATAATAATGAAACTTATGGAGAGATTATGATTGTCTTAGGAAAGCAAAAAATAGCTTGTGAAGCTTTTCAAGAAGCTATTCGTATTGGACGCAAAACACGCCGAGATACCAGTACTGCCGAAGAGAAATTGAATAAGTTCTGTCGATAAAATTGCAACGCAATTTTTGTGCGAGGTGCGAAGTGCGATGATCGCTCTATCCCATCAAATAGTTGAAGATTTTTTATCTTCGCACCTCGCACTTTGCATTTTATTTCCACCCCTCTACATTTTTAACCAATGTCCGTAATTGTTTGATCTCCTCCTCTGTCAAATCTTCTTTCACAATTACATTCGCCATTAAGCGGTTTTGGTAAATCAAAAACCACCAGCGATTTTCTTTCACCTTATAGGTCATATCCCACTGCGATACCGCTTCAAAACTAGCACCTTTCACCCGCATTCCCTGCTCATCAAACGTATACTCCAAATGCTCCTTCGTTCGATCGCTACTTTCAAAATTGCGCTTAATACGTCCATAACTCACCCAGGGAACTAGTACCAATAAGACCAATGACAAAAACAACATTGGATAAGGAAAAAAAGACTGAGCAGGCAACCAACCCAACAAATAAAAGAGCATATACAATAAACACCCTATCCCCACACAAAGCATCAAAAATACCATAGGTGAAGTGAGCAACAAATACACATTCAGGCGCAAATACCGTTGCCAGTTGAGATGTGTACTAACTTGTAACATGTAGATTTATAAAATCAGGTAGGTTTTACTTCCTTTTAAAAATCATCGTAATACTATCCTGCGACAATTTAAAACCATCATTCGTTTGAGAATAATCAAACAGCTCCGACTCTTCCTGATCATTGGTCATTTTGAGCATCACTTGATCCCCTTTCACTTCATACGCTCCTTCCTTTTCCGCTTCCTCCATCATATCCGCCATACCACCACTAACGATCGTTTTGCCGTCTTTCGTAAACTCCATATCCATTTTCATCATATCCAACATCGACTTCGCCAAAGCCAAACTCGCACTATCCATCTCCTCCCCTTTCATCAATTCCTCCATATCAAAAGACACCTCATATTTACCCACCAAACCATCATCAGATGAAGCTGCTGCAGGAGCCGCCACTTCCTTTTTCACTTCATTTCCTCCTCCATCTGCCGCTTCACCTTCAGCAGTTTCACTACCTCCACAAGCAGCCAACATCAAACACAATAAAACCGTCCATACAGGAAGCCAAAAATTACTTTTCATAGTATACTGATTTAAAAATAAGAATTAAATGTACCAAAGCTACTCATAAATATTGGTAAACAATCTGTAACCGCTGGAAACTTTTTATTCTACTATGAGATTGTTTTTTTGGGCGTGCCCTTCATCTCCCTAGCGAAGGGTTTAAACCCTTCGCTAGGGAGATGAAGGTCGGGCTTTCGGCTAATATGTGGCTACTCGGTAGCTGTTCAGCATAGTCGTCCCTTGTCTTCGCTCACACCGCTCAGCCTGCGGCACTCCTTGCTTCACAAGCCACCTCCTGACGCCCCATTCCGCCTCTATCCCTCACGCGAGCCAATGACTGAATGTGTGAATGAGCGAATGACTGAATAGATATATCGTCGAAGACGAATCTTATATGTACTCCATTTTCCTCTTTTGCCCTTTTATGAAAACACTTAAATGTTCTTCAACTTCTTTTATGGTTCAGAGAAAAACAGCTATTACTATCATCGTTGCTGATTGTCTTTTATCCTTTATTATACATGATTTATTATCAAATGCATCGTTTTTGTAAATGTATAAAGCGAGAATTGTGCAAAGTACTTAGTGCGAGGTGCGACGAAAGTACTTTTACCCTTCATGATAAATCGTATATTTTGCAATCAATCGTTTTGGCAAAGATATAACGCGAGTATTGTGCGAAGAAATTTCGTCGTACCTCGCACAATTTTAAATCGGTTATCGTTCCACCGTAAATCGTCGGACGCTAATCGTTCAATCGAAACTATGAAAAACAAACACCTACTTCTTATTTTCTTTTGCTACTTCCTCATCATCGGTCACTGCTGCTGGAAACAATGTCGCAAATACATCCCTAGCAGCAAACTCCCTCCCGAACAAGCCGACATCTTCATCCAAGCAGGTCATGAAGGACGCACAAAAGGCTCCACAGGCGCACAAAGCAAATACGGTAAAGAAATCGAGTGGACACCCATTGTCTCAGACGAAGCCACTCGTCTCCTCCGTGAAGCAGGTTACACTGTCATCCGCGCCAATGCTGACCGACGACGCAAAAGTCAAGTCCAGCTCGCCATTTCCATCCACTTCGACGGCAGTGCCACCCCCTGCCGCACTGGAGCCTCCATCGGCTATGATGACCCTACCGACAAACCCGCCGCCGATGCCTGGCGTAAGCTCTACCAAAAGCACTTCCAATATCGCTGGATGCCTGATAATTTTACTAAAAATCTCAAGCATTATTATAATTATCACTATACGATTACTAGTGATGCAGAGCTATTATTGGAGCTAGGTGATATTACTTGTAAGGAACAGGCTTTGTGGTTAAAGCCGCGCCTCAAAAAATTGGGTGCGCTGGTGGCCTATTTTGCATCGGAACGGGTGGAAGGAAAAGGGAAATCGAAAGTGAGGAAAGTGGAATTGGGGGTGTTGGGGAAGCCGTAACCGCGGAGGGCGCAGAGA
>JAHDHP010000131.1 GCA_020631245.1 Bacteroidota bacterium
TTCTTGTGTGAGGGATAGAGGCGGAAGATTGGGGAAATAGCTGCCCTTGTGAAGCAAGGACTAGCGGGGCTGACAGCGGAAGACACCGCTAGGACTATGCTGAACGGACAGCTATGAGCCAACTATTAGCCGAAAGCCCGACCAAGCCGCAGTGCTGCCATCCGTTTAGTTCATGCGGAACGTATGAACGAGCGGGTGGTAGTATTGCGGCTTGGGCACACCCTTATAAAACATATTTTACAAATTCTCCTTTACCATTGACATAACTCTTTACCTGATTTTTTTCGACCTCATACCAATCCTCTTTATAGTATTTAATCGTATCGTATAAGATAGGAATTGTAACTTCTCCTGCTTCATTGACAGCTCCCCATTTGCCTTCTTTTTGAACAAAGGCAATTCCTGTGCGTAAGAAATTTTCTACTGTATCATATGAAGGAGGTATGATGAGTTTTCCGCTTGAATTGACGAAGCCCCATTTGCCATTTTTGAATACTGGAGCAAGGGCTGGTCTAGGGCTATTTTGGAATGGTTTCACAAGATCGTATTCGAAAGGAACGATGACTTCACCTTGTGGGTTTACAAATCCCCATTTTCCATTATGTCTAACTTCTTGTAATCCTTGTGGGAAATAGCCGCGTGGATTGTTGTTGAGATTGAGGATGTATTTGGTATTTCGAGTACTGAGGATTCCTTGTTCGGCTCTGTTTTTATACCACATTAAACCTGATCGGAAGAAGTCTCCTAATTGTTCGTATTCGATAGGTATAATGACTTCGCCTTGACGGTCAATGATGCCATATTTTTTTCCTTGACGCACTTTGATGAAATTGCTTTGGAAATAATAATGTGGTGGATAGGAGTTGTAAAAAGGGCTAATGCCTGGGTAATACATAATTTGATGTTGTTGAATCAACTGGAGGATTTGTGGATTTATTGAACTGATAATCTCATCGTAAATAATGGGGATTACTACTTTTCCTGATTGGTTGATAAATCCATATTTTCCCTCTTTTTGTACCATTGCTAGAGGGGCTGTTTTTGCGTCTGCTAAGTCGCAGTTATAGGCATATCTGAGAGGTTGTTCTTTTTGACCGAGTGCGTCGAAACGCGCTACAAAATCATAAATAAGTGGAATAGCTACCTCGCCATTTGTATCGACAAATCCATATTTGTTTCCTTTTTTGACCCATGCTAAACAGTTGTCAAATAAGCCTGTTTCGTCGTATTCAATAGGTACAATTTGTGCCCCATTTTCTTTGTTTACATATCCAAATTTCCCATTTTGTTTGACTTGTACGAGTGGGTGAGAGTTTTCTTTTAAATCTTCATATTCAGTGGGTATGATGTATTCACCTGTTTGGTCAATGAGTCCATATTTTCCTGCTTTTTTTACTTTTAGGAAGCTACCTGTTTGGTGTTGGATATTATCATAAGTGGCGGCTATAATCTGCTTAGTGGATGGAACGAAGAAACCCCATTTATTTTCTACTTGTAAGAAGTAAATTTTAGCTTTGGGATGGTAATAAATAGAATCGTAGAGTAGGGGAGTATAGTTATCTCCTTGCATACTAAACAAGCCTTGTTTGCTCGCTTTCTTCACCTGAATGCATTTTCCTTCGGGATGTATGGAAGCCGCGTCATATTCTAGTGGAAGAATGATTTGATGTTGTAAGTTGATGCATCCATGTTGCCCCTCTTTTTGTACACAAGCGATATTTTTTTTGTTGAAATAAAAAGGTGCGTCATACATGACGGGAATAATTTCTTTTCCATATTTATTGATATAGCCAAATTGATTATCTTTTTCTACTTGAATGTGAATAGAATACTGGTGTTGTCCTACTTGGTCATATGACAAAGGGATTGTTTGCTTGCCTGTTTTAGGGTCAATGAATCCATATTTGTTATCTTTCTTGGCAGTAATTAATCCGTAGTTAGTTTGGCTAATAAGCTCATCATAAACAGGGGCAATAATAATCGTTCCTTTTCGATCCATCAAGCCATATTGCTCCTTTTTCTGTAGCATAAAACCTCGATCGTTTGGAGCTATGTGAATGGATTCATATTCTATTGGTAATACACTGATTCCTTCATGATTTAGAACTCCCCATTTTTCCTCTTTTTTTACGAGTAAAATTTGATTGTTAGGGGTACTGATCGAATCGTATTCGGTGGGAATGATGACTTTTCCTGCCTTGCTAATAGCTCCCCATAAAGTATCTTTTTGGATAACTGCAATGGAATTATTGTTATTGAATGTACCAATTCGATCATAAATGGGGGGGATTAGTTCTTGTCCATTTTGGTGATATATACCCCATTTTCCAGCTTTTCGTACATAAATTTGTCCGTTGGAGTGATAATCCATTGCTTCAAATTCAACAGGTATAAGCTCTTCGCCATCGGGATTTATGCTACCTAGGAGGTTGCCATTTTTTACTTGCGCCATCCCCTTTTTAAAAGGTTTGATCTCATCATATTGAAGAGGAGTGACCTGTGTTTGGTCTTTTTTTATGAGTCCAAATTTCCCCTCTTTTTTAGCGAGGATGAGTTGATTGGAATTATGGCATTGAAGGTGGGAGTACTCGAAAGGAATAATGGTATCTCCAACGGTATTGATTGCTCCCCAAGATTCGTTTTTTTGCGCGAAAAAGAGTTGGTAACTATGAATACAACGCGTATTAATTTGATCGAACTGGATAGGAATAACGACTTTATTGGTATCATTAATAAAGCCATAGAAATTGTCTTTTTTTACGCGTGCTAAACCTCCTATATTAGGGGCTAACTCGTCATAAATAACAGGAACTTGTATAATACCTGCTGTATCAATAATGCCAAATTTTCCTCCTTTTTCGACCGTAATGAATGCTTCGGGAGTAGGAGGATGTAGTTTGCTATAGTCAAAGGCTGAGATAATTGCTCCTTTTTTCCAAATTGCCCATTTTCCCTCTTTTTTAAGAAATACGATGTCGGGAATACTAGTCTGTCTAATTTCTTCATAAACGACTGGGATCGCTATTGCTCCCTCTTCATCAATCAGTCCCCATTGCCCTTCTTTTTGTACAGGTATTAAGCCTTGATTAGACCACTTAATCATATCGTATTCCAAATCAGTTATTGCTTTTCCCTCGTGTGTAAAAAGCCCCCATTTCCCTGCTTTTTTTGCTTTAATATAATTGTCACTGGTGATAAGTAGTTCTTCGTAAACAACAGGCATGACCAATTCTCCTTTATCATTTATCTGCCCCTTTTTGCCACTAATTTGGACGAGTGAAAAACCATTGTTAAGTGCGCCAAATTGATGGAATGTTGGAGGTATTACCTCACCTCCATCTGGGTTGATGAGTCCCCATTTTCCTGCTTGTTTTATTTTTATGAGTTGCTTGTTAAACGGAAGAACCTGCTCATAAATAAGTGGTATTTCTACTTCACCAGCTCGATTGATATAGCCCCATTGATCATTAATTTTTGCGAGTGCAATACCATCTTTAAATTTGCCTATATGTTGATATTTTGCAGGGATAACAAGTTCTCCTTTCTTATTCATCATGCCCATCTTATCATTTATTTTTACGAGAGCTTGCCCCTCCTGAAAAAAGCCAATATATTGATATTTGATAGGTATGACAACCCCTCCATTCGTATTTATATATCCCCATAGGTCGTTTTTTTGTACTTGAACCAAGCCACTACGACTGTAAAACATTTGATCGTAAATGAGTGGAGTTATTGCTTTTCCTGTTGAGTTGACTAATCCGCATTTTCCATCCTGTTGAACCCAAATAGTTGGGTTCTTAAATTCCTTACTACTTACTTTATCATAAGTCACTGGTATGACCTCTTTCCCTTCTTGATTAATGAAGCCTACTTTTCCTTTTTTTTCTACATAAGCAAGTCCGTTGGTGAAATCAGTTACTTCATCATATTCAAGGGCAGTAATCAGTTGACCAGTGGTATCTATGAAACCATATTGATTGGATTTTTTTACCCATATTACTTGGTCTTCGGCTTTAAATCCATTTATTTCATCGTAGACAACAGGCGTTGCAATGCGTCCTGATTGATCCATAAAGCCGTATTTATTTCCTTTTTGAATCCGTAATAAACCCTTAGCAAAGCCTAAACCCAATTTGTCATATTCAACAGCTAAGACATCCTTTCCAGATCGGTCTAAAAATCCAAATTTTCCTTCTTTTTTTACTTGAACTAAATTCGTTTCAGCAATTGGATTTACTGCTTCATAGTCAATAGGAATAAGGAGCGAGCCTGTCGAATTGATTAACCCAAATTGCGCGCCTTTTTTTACAATAGAGATGCCTTTGTTGAAGGAACTTACTTGGTCGTATGTAAAAGGGATAACCACCTTCCCTTTGGTATTGATAAAGCCCCACTTTCCTTCTTTTTTTACGGCTGCAAGCCCTTCGATAAAGTGATTACCCTGTTCATAAATGAATTTGATCACCCGTTTTCCTTTGGTGTTGATATAGCCTGTTTTATCGTCTTTGCGTACAGGACTAAATCCGTTTTTGAAGGATTGGGCGTTGTTATAAATCAACGGAATGACTACTTCCCCTTGTTTATTTACAAATCCCCTTTTTCCCTCTTTTCCAACCAGAGCTAATCCATCAGAAAATTTACTGACAAATTGATAGTTTTTCTGCCAATCTGCTTCAGGAGATGCCTTCACTGCAATCGAATCCTGTGCTGATAAAGGCGTATAAGTGCCTAGTAAACAAAAGAGTAGGAGAACACTGTGTATAAGGATGCTTTGTTTGTACATTGTTATTTTCATTTGTACAAATATATGGAAATTATTTTTTTTAGTTGATGGGCGTGCCCCCATTTCTCCATAGCAAGGGGTTTAAACCCCTTGCTATGGAGAAATGGGGTCGGGCTATCCGTTTGTAGTTGTTTCATAGAAATGCTATTCGGCTATCTTTGCTGGCAGTGTCTTCCTCTGTCAGCCCTGCCACCAAAAGCCTTATAAGCATTCTATTTCACCAAGCTACCACTACTATCCCTCACGCGAAAAGTTCTTTTTCTTATTCTTGTGGTACAATTTCTCCTTTACTATTGATATAACCTATAAGACAGCCTCGTTATTATCATATTTATATGGAAAAACAAGTAATAAGTTTTTTGTTTTTATTACAAATATTTTATTTTTCGCTACTAAAAATAATGAGACTGCATATGAATAATGTTCTTAGGATAATTTTATTATTTCTTCTAATCTTTTCGATAGATGCTAAGGCACAATGTCCTACTCAATTAAACGAAACAAGAGACTTTGACTTAGAAGCCCCTTTGATTTATTTAGCACTTGATAGTAATTTGATAAACGAAGGGACAGGGGCATATAGTGTAGAACTTATAGGAGGAAAATATGTGAAAAGTGATCGAAATTGGGGAGTAGAGTTTGATGGGGTAGATGATTATATAAAGCTAAGTCCTACCATAGGAAACCTACAAGACTTTACCATTACCATGTGGATAACTCCTTATAATCAAGAAGAAGCAATGGGTTTATTATCGGTACGAGAGCAATGTGTAGGTGATTATAGAGGCTATTCGATGATCCACTTAAACATCAATGAATATGAAGTGAGCGGTTTGAATTATCAAGTAAATAGCCACCAAAATTGTTCAGGATGGTCGGGCGGTGACCGATATATCAACTCCTTAATTGACCTTCCCAACAATTCACCTAGCTTCATAGCCTTAACAGTTCAACAAAATGACGATAAATCGAGAGTTGTAAACCTCTTTGTGGATTGTGAAGCATATCCTACCGAACAAATCTTGAACCTAGCAGAGGAGACTGTATTTAGTGCCTCTAGAAACTACACAACTACCATAGGCGCAAGCTCTACCGTATCTGAGTTTATTAATTCCTTTGATGGAATCATTGATGAAATTCGTGTTTATGATTCGGTGTTGAATCATGAAGAACTCTCTGAATTTTTTCAAGATAAGCCCTTAGACATAAGCATGGAAGCGTATGGAAACTGTGGTATCGATTCGACACGAATTTGTATCAACAATCCGGATCTTAATGTAGATTATTTTCTAAAAGATAAAAATACAAATGAACAATTGGATGTTCAACCACAGCTCATGTGCGATCCAATTTGTTTTTTAGTAGGGCAAGTAGATACCGATCAAACGATACAAATTGAGGCAATAAGTCAAACCAATGACTGTTCTTTGATATTGGATACAACGCTCCTTATTCAACAAAATAGAAACGCAATAGAAAACGTAGATACCACCTTTATTTGTCAAGGTGATAGTGTGCTATTTGGAAATGAGTATATCAAAACCAACAGTGTAAAAAGAGATACCATAAAAAATGAAAGCGAATGTGATTCAATTAATATTAATTATTTTAATTTGATAGAGCCACCAGTAGTAAGTCTTGGAGAAGATGCCAGTATTTGTCAACTCGAAACATTAATTTTAGATGCCTATACATCTGAAGGGAATACGTATCGTTGGCAAGATGGATCTACACAATCGAGTTATGAAGTAGTGGAAGCAGGAATTTATTCTGTGCGCGTAGAAAATGCTTGTGGGCTAACAAGCAGCGATACCCTTCTAATAGCTCCCTGTTGTGAGGTACTTGTGCCAAATGTATTTAGCCCCAATGCAGATAATTTGAATGATCGTTTTCACCCAATAACAACCTGTCATTTCACCAATTACCAAATGAGCATTTACAATAGGTGGGGCGAGTTGGTTTTTGAAACAACAGATAGACAAGAAACGTGGGATGGCACATTTAAAGATGAAGCCCTTCCAATGGGTGTCTATGTCTATGTGATAGAGTATACCGATCATCAAATAAGTAATCAATTAAAAGGAGATATTTTACTACTTAGGTAAAGAATGTTGGGCGTGCCCAAGCCGCAATACTACCACCCGCCCGTTCATGCGAAAACGCATGAACTTTGCGGATGTTAGCACTGCGGCTTGGTCAGGCTATCCGCTTGTAGTTGGCTACTAGAAAAGGGGTTCGGCAAATACGCCTAGCAGTGTCTTCCGCTGTCAGCCCTGCTAGTCGTGCCTCATCACCTTTCTAGTACGCCAAGCTACCGCTACTATCCTTCACGCAAGACAATGACTGGATGAGCGAATGACTGAATGATTGAATAGCGTTACGCGCATATTTTAATCAGTGGATTGTCTAAAAGTCTCCTTCTGGGAGCAGATTTAGAGGTGGGTTTTAAAAACGATTGAACGATTGACGATGAAACGTTCGACGAGCAATATTTTATACCTCTACGATAATTGTTCAACCGTTCAACTGTAAATCGTTCTTTCTGCTTTTTTTGCCGATGTCCTTTCAGGACATTTAGTTAATCGTATGCTATTTATAAGGAAAGGTGAAAGTGCCTTCGTCGGATGTAAATCGTTCCATCGTCGGACGTATTTTGTGTGAGGGATAGAAGTGGTAGCTTGACGAAATAGCGGACTGGTGAAGCAAGGACTAGCGGGGCTGACAGCGGAAGACACCGCTAGGACTATGCTGAACAGATCGCTATGAGACAACTACAAACGGATAGCCCGACCCCATTTTTTGTATATAAAAATGCCACCAGCGTGGACGCTGGCGGTAGCATTTTTATATACAAAAAATGGGGGCACACCCACTTAAAAAATAGCTTCTATATACTCACCTTTATCATTGAGCATCATCGTTTGATCCTTTTTGGAGACAATCACAAAATTTTGTTTGTGACGTTTGATGGAATCGTATTCGATCGGAATGATGAGTGTTCCTTGTTGATTGATGGCTCCCCATTTTCCGTTTTGTTCTACATAGATGAGCTTGTTGTTATTGGGTGAAAAACGATCGTATTGGATGGGGGTAATTGCTTTTCCTGTTGCATCTATGATCCCCCATTTATTGTTTTTTAGAACAAATGCGGTGGCATTGGTAGAGGGGATGATAAAATCGTATTCGAATGGAATGATAATTTCTCCTTTGGTATTGACAAAGCCCCATTTGTTGTTGTAGCGAATGCGGATTCGGTCATTGATGAATAAGCTTTTGAGGTCTTTTAGCTTTTGGTATTTGACACCTTCGGGTCCGAGAAATCCTGTTTCATTATTGTGCTGAAACCAGGTTAATCTCCCTCTAATGGCATCGTCTCCTAGTTTTTGATATTCAATGGGAATGTGTACCTCCCCTTTACGAGTTAGGATGCCAGATAAGCCGTTTTTTCGAACTTTTAAATGATTGAAAGAAATATAATATGTGTGTTCTTCGTAGGGGTAGGAGGTTACTATTTTATTGTATAAATTAAACATGTACTGTTGGACGGATTCGATAGTTTTGGAGGGGAGGGTGGTGATGATTTCTTCGTATTCGATAGGAATGATCGTTTCCCCTAGCTGATTAATCATTCCCTTTTTGCCATTTTTTTTGACGATGGCTAAGGAGGAATGGACTTTGGTATCGTTGCCGTTGCATTCTGTAGATCTATAAGCATAAGAGCTAGGGTCGTTAAAAGAGCTTGCTTCTTCGTATTGTGGTGTTATAACTTCTTCTCCATCCAAATTGATAAAACCATATGCTCCTTCTTTTTGTACCCATGCTATACAGTGTTTGTAAGGGCCTACTGAATCGTAGTGTAAGGGGGTGATTTCTTTTCCTGTTTCTTTGTTTAAAAAGCCCCATTTGCTTCCTTGTTTTACTTGAATAAGATGAGTACCTGTATAGATTAGGGTATCGTATTTTAGAGGGGCTACTGTTTGTCCTTCTTGGTTGATGAGTCCCCATTTGTTTTCCTTTTGCACGAACAAAATGGACTTGGGGTAATGTTTTATGGAAAAACAGGTATCATAAGTGGGCGGAACGATGACTTTTCCCTCGGTTTGAATGAGTCCATATTGATTGTTTTTTTGGGAAATAAAAAAGGCATTGTGCTTAGGGGTATATAGGCTGTCATATTCGAAGGCGGTGAGTGCTTGTCCGATGGTGTCGATTAGTCCATATTTCCCATTTTTCTTTACGGCTGTTGCTTCATTTACAAAATATTTATGGGCAGCTTCATACTCACAGGGGATAATGATTTTGCCTTCCTTATTGATATAACCATATTTCCCATTTTGTTGAATACGGGCAATTTGGTCATTGTTTTTAAATTCAAAGGGGGCATCGGCAATAAACGGGATGATGGTTTTTTCCTCGAAGTTGATATAGCCATATTTTCCGTCTTTTTGTACAGGAATACGATCATATTGTTTATTTGCCGTTCCCATTTTATCGTAGATAAAAGAAATACTAGGCTGCCCTGTTTCTGCATTTAAAAGACCATATTTGCCCTCTTTTTTTGCTTTGATATATCCTGACGAATAATGACAATCTAGTAGTTCTTCATACTGGTTGGGAAGGAGTTGATTTCCTTGTAAATCTACGAGTCCAAATTTTCCGTTTTTTTGGGTTTTTATGGCTTTAAGGTTACGGACAAAATGAACCGTATCGTATTCAAAGGGTAGTAATGGCTTGCCTTTTATATCGAGGACTCCCCATTTGTTATTTTTTTTGGCAGTTGCAAATCCTTGATGGCGATTGGGATGTAATGCCTGATATTGACAAGGAATTATTTCATTAAAGGCATGGTCTACCATTCCCCATACATTGTTTTTTTGTACTCGAACAATTATATTTTTTTCGTTGGTGTATTGAAGATGATCTATGTGATCGTAGGTTTGGGAGCTAATAAGTGTTCCTTTTCGATTGAAAATGAACCATTTTTGGTCTTTTTGTGCTGCAAGGAAGCTTAACTTTTTATCTAGTTTAATGCTGTCATATGTAAAGGGGATCACTTCATTGCCGAGGGTGTCGATGACTCCTTTCTTGTTATTTTTATGAGCAATTGCTAGATGATTGAAGAAGTAATGGATGGTATCGAATTGAAAAGGAATAAGTGTTTCTTGGGATAAGTTAATCATTCCATATTTCTCGTTTTTTTTGGCTAGAAACTCAAGGCGGGTAAATCGTCGGCTTTTAAGTAGTTCATATTCAAAAGGAATAATGGTGTTATTAGATGCATCAATCACGCCCCATTTATTCTCTTTTTGTGCTAAAATTCCTTCATATTTTTTAAAGTTAAAATGATCTAGTGTTTGGTATTGAATAGGAATAATCATTTCGCCTCTTTGATTCATGACACCGTATAGACTATCTTTTTTTACATGATAAAAGTCTGTTTTACGTTGAGAAATGTTGTCATATATGCAGGGGGTAATTTCCTCCAAATGCACATTTATTAAGCCTTTTTTGCCTTCTTTAGTAATAGAGATCAATCCACGTATTGGATGTGAGATCATTTCATATTCAAAGGGAGTTGCAATTTCTCCATTTTTCATGATTGCCCATTTCCCATTGTTCTTTAAATAGATAAGTTGGGGAGCATTACTAGCACCCGTTTTATGTAAACATGAAGAAATATGATTGACTTTAGTATCTTCATACACACAAGGCACTGTTTCACGTCCATTTTTATCTAAAACGCCATATTGGTTAGCTCGCATTATTTTAGCCTTTCCTTGAATGAAGCGATCAATTAGATCATAAGCTATTGGGGCAATTTCAAGTCCTTGTTGATTGAGTAAGCCATATTTATTTTGGTTTTTTACACGAAATATTTTTTCTGAATGAATGTAAACAATATGATCATAAATGACAGGTGTGATCAGTTCTCCTTGTGAGTCTACAAATCCAGACTTATTTCCTTTGTGTACTTTAAATAATCCGTCTCGACCTTTTTGAATGTGGTCGTATTTTGATCGCCAATTTTTATTAACCTCTTGCTGGGTATTGGGAGGTATTTTTTTTTGTGCTATTAAGTCATGAGGTATTGTGATTACTACTATGGATAGTAAACAAAATACGAGGGCAATTGAATAGTAGGAGCTTTTCATAAGAGGTACTGTTGAGGTGAAAAAACGCGATGGTACAGTTTTTCTATATAATTGTAACGTTATTTTATCTTCATTCCTTATTTAGTAAAGAGGAAAGAATAAATTGACCAATCTAGCTGTCTCTTTGCTAACAAT
>JAHDHP010000132.1 GCA_020631245.1 Bacteroidota bacterium
ATTACTAGCAGTGTCTTCCTCCGTCAGCCCTGCTAGTAAAAGCCTCACAAAGCTTCTATTTCACCAAGCTACCACTACTATCCCTCACGCGGAACCATGATTGGATGGCGGGATGACTGGGTGATTGGATGGCGTTACGCAGCCAATTTTATGAAAAAACAACCTTACCTTCTAAATTCCTAGCACCTAGCACCTAGCACCTAGCACGTAAACCGTTCAACCGTTTAACCATTCAACCGTTCAACCATTTAACCGTTTAACCGTTTAACCATTCAACCGTTCAACCGTTTCACCGCCCAACCACCCACCGTTTCACTTTTTTTCGTAATTTGCGCTCCATAAAATGTTACCCAATGAAAAAGTTAATATTATCAGCCGCCCTCACAGGAGCAGCCACCAATAGAAGTCACTGTCCAGCAATCCCTTACACACCAGTAGAAATTGCAGAAGAAGGAAAAAGAGCTGTTGATGCAGGAGCAAGTATCCTACACATACATGCCAGAGAAGACAATGGCGTACCCAGTTGGCGAACAGAAGTATTTGAAGAAATCAAAAAAGAAGTACGCAAACGATGCCCCAAGGTCATCATCAACTTCTCCACAGGAGCCATCGGACTAAGCAAAGAAGAGCGGATGAAACACATCCCTGTCACCACTCCCGATATTGCCGCCTTCAATATGGGAAGTATGAATTATGCGATCTACTCCAAGCGGGCCAAACAATTCTATTTCGAAGGCTTATTTGAAAACACCTTTGGTACCATGCAATATGTTGTCAAAACCATGAACGAAGCAGGGACCACACCCGAAATGGAATGTTTCGATTGCGGGCATATTCGCAATGTCGAACCTCTTAGAGACATGGGACTCATTCCAGATAATGCCGTTTACAGCCTAGTAATGGGCGTATTGGGAGGCATTCCCGCCTCCACCGAAAACCTCATTCACCAAATCAAAGCAGTACCGGCAGGCGCGCATTGGCAATGCATTGCCATAAGCAGAAAACAATGGCAACTAGCAGCAGTAGCCTGTACAATGGGGGGCAGCTTTAGAGTTGGCTTAGAAGATAACTTCTACCTGCCCAATAATGAAATGGCAAAATCGAATGGAGAGTGTGTCGAGTGGGGCGTGAAACTAGCCCACATGATGGGCAGAGAAATTGCCTCTATTGACGAAGCACGAGAAATGCTAAAAATGCCTCTAAGAGATTAACTGCATGGATGTTTTTTCATAAATAATTTTTAAAATTACGTAAATTATTCCCCTCCTCGGAGGGGCTAGGGGTGGGTTTCTGCCCCAACAAATTCTCACCATGACCATTCCATACTTCACCGAAGAACACGAACTATTTAGACAAAGTTTTAAAGACTTTCTAAACAAAGAAGTCGTACCACATATTGATCAATGGGAAAAAGATAGAGAACTACCGCGCTCCATCTATAAGCGATTCGGAGAAATGGGCTTCTTTGGTTTAACAACCTCCGAAGAATATGGAGGAAGCGGCTTAGATATAAAGTATGAGATTATTTTTGATGAGGAATTAGCATGGGTTAATTCAGGTGGTTTTGCGGCATCCATCAGCGCACACCCCTTACTAGCCATTACCCACCTCCGAGAAGAAGGCTCCACCCACCTCAAAGAAAAATACCTGCGTCCCTCTGTTTCAGGAGATATAGTGGGCTGTTTAGCCATCACCGAACCCTTTGGTGGCTCCGATGTAAAAGCAATTCGCACAGCAGCCATCAAAGAGGGAGATCATTATATCGTAAATGGCTCGAAAACATTCATTACCAATGGAGTATTAAGTGATTTTATCATTGCGGTATGTAGAACAGATCCCAAGTCCAAAGGCGCACAAGGACTGAGTCTGCTCGTTATTGATCGAGATATGGAAGGAGTAAGTGCCCGAAAATTAGAAAAACTAGGTTGGCACGCTTCCGATACAGGCGAAATCGCTTTTGATAATGTAAAAGTACCCGTAGAGAATCTACTAGGCGTAGAACATGCAGGCTTCTTCTATATCATGGAACACTTCGTTTCAGAAAGACTGTCACTCGCAGTAGGAAGTTACGCCAAAGCAGAATGTGCCCTTCACCTAACTATTCAATACCTCAATGAAAGAGAGGCTTTTGGTAGAAAACTAAAAAACTTCCAAGTACTTCGACATCGTATCGCCCAAATGGCTTCAGAAATCGAAATGGTCAAAATATTTACGTATAGCCTCTGTGAAAAATACCAAGCGGGAGAATATATCGTAAAAGAAGCATCTATGGCCAAGCTGTTAGCCACTCAATTATGTGATCGAGTAGCCACTGAGTGTTTACAAATGTTTGGAGGTTATGGCTATATGGAATCTTATCCACTAGCCCGTATACTTAGAGATGCTCGACTAGGGCAAATTGGTGGAGGTACTTCTGAAATTATGTGTGAAATCATCGCCAAAATGCTCATCGAAGGGAAAGGCTATCAAAAGGCGACAGCCAAACATAAATAGAATGATTTCGCAAACGCGTAACGCTAACCCAATCCCTCATTCCCTCAATCCCTCAGTTACTCCCTCAAACCCCTCAACACCCCGGCCACTTTCACCAAACACTCCTCATATTCCTGTTCAGCAACCGACTCCGCTGTAATGGCTCCACCAACCTGTAAAGAAAGATACTGCTTTTCGGCATTGTACAACAAACTTCGAATCACCACATTAAAATCGAAATCACCCGTAGGAGTGATATAGCCAATAGAACCCGAATAAATACCACGTCGATTTGCCTCATATGCTTCAATCAATTCCATCGCTCGAATTTTAGGAGCACCTGTCATCGACCCCATCGGGAAAGTAGCCTTTAAAATATCGGCTAAATTCACCTCTTGACGAATCTTTGCTTGAATCGTAGAAATCAAGTGGTGTACTGTTTCAAAACCATAGACCCCATATAACTCCTTCACTTTCACACTTCCTATTTCGGCAATGCGGGTCAAATCATTTCGTACCAAATCTACAATCATTACATTCTCAGAACGATCCTTTTCCGAGCCTCTTAATTGCGCTTGTAATAATTGATCCTCCTCTAAGTTCGCCACTCTTTTTATTGTTCCTTTAATAGGCTGTGAAATCAGTAGATTGTCTCTTTTTTGTAGGAAACGTTCTGGACTCATACATAAGACATTCTGCTCTTTTATTCGAAGGAAGGCACTAAATGGAGCAGCCGCTTTTTTATTCAAATGCAAGAACATCCGTTCGGGCTGTAGGGGAGTATTGAGTGCGTAAAACTCCTGACAAAAATTTGCTTCATAAATGTCGCCCCTTGCGATATGGGCTTTCATGCGCTCTATTTGTTCAATGTATTCCTCAAAACTAAGGCGAGCTTGCAAGTCAGGTGCTTCGGGAGGTAACTCTTCATAAATACTGGAGTAACTCGTATCCTTTTCCTCAATAGCCGATAAAATATTAACAGGAAATAAAGAGCTAGAAATAAGAGTCTCGATTTCAAGGTGGTGATCGTCAAACACACCTATCACAAAATCGGGTTGGAAGAAAAACAAATCAGGCATGTCTAACTCATTCCTGTTGTTAGAACTTAATCGCTCTACCTCATTTTTTAGATCATAAGCGAGTGTACCAAATAACCAATCTGCTTTTTCTGCCTGCCAAGTAGCTAGTGTATCATAAATGGAAGTTTGTTTTGTGTTGGCGTTTAATTTGTAATTCAAAGTATTTGTTTCATTCAAACTGCCAGCAATTAGACATTCATATTTATGGTACTTGTCTTGTTGATACTGGTTGCTGTCGAGTAGTACGAAATATGGAAATTGTTTTCCCCATTCCATAGCCTGCTTTTTAAACAAGACCAAATTGTCTATGTGGAATGTTTG
The DNA here is from genome assembly GCA_020631245.1 of Bacteroidota bacterium. GTDB lineage: Bacteria > Bacteroidota > Bacteroidia > Chitinophagales > UBA2359 > JAHDHP01. The sequence goes on from JAHDHP010000132.1 coordinate 3,873, forward strand.
TTTGATCCGCATGAGGAAAAGTAATGAAGTGATTGGTTAGGAATGATAAACTGCAAATATACACATTCTGTGATCACCACCGATTTCTCAGGTTAACACAGATTTTTAAAAAAATAGGTGATATTCAGTCAATCATTGTTTGATGAACCCACCTCTAAATCTCCTCCCAAGAGGAGACTTGAAGATAGTATGCTCAATATGGATGGGTGCGTAACGCCTATTCACTCATTCGCGCATTCACTCAATCACTCATTGTTTCGCGTGAGAGATAGTAACGGTAGCTTGACGAACTAGCCGCTTTGTGACGCCTGTACTGGCAGGGCTGACAGCGGAAGACACTGCCAGTGCTTTGGCGGAACAAGCGGGTAGGAGACAACTACAAGTGAATAGCTCGACCCCATTTTGTTTATAAAAATGCCACCAGCGAGGACGCTGGTGAGAGCATTTTTATAAACAAAATGGGGGCACGCCCAAAAAAAAGACGCCCAAAAAATGGACGTCAAATGAATCTTTCTTAAAAAAATAGGGGTTCTTTATACCACACAAGTAGGTGAGGGTATATAGATCGGAGACAGAGCAGGGATTTAGGGGGATTTTAACCACCAAAATCTTGGAGGTAGAGGAGCCGTGGAAGCTTACTGATCAATAGTAAGCTCCACGATCTTACCCCTTTTCAACACAAAATAAATTTCGTATGTGCCATCTTTTGTATGTAAATCGCCTACGACAAAAGAAGAATTGGGAGAAGAACCTTTATGGCGAACTTCAAAGTGATAGGCTTTATGAATACGGAAAAAAAACGCAATTTTATTGGCGGCTTCTCTAGGCTTATAGGTATCTTCGCTACTCAATATGGAAATGTCGGCTGATTCGTGTAAATGTTCTACTAGTGAAGATAGGTCTTTAGAGTTTAAACAGGACTCGATCGAACGTATAGGAGATTGTGCAAAGCTGTTTGCTTGTTGACTATTCATCAATAAAAAGAGGATACTGATTTGAAGTATATGTTTCATGGTGCATTATTTTAGGGTTTTCCATGCTACAACAGTCCGAGTTCATGAATTCTAATTCATAAGGTAAATAGTGAGTGGTAGGAGAACAATAGATAAGATTGTGTTTTATAAATATAAACAAAATAAAGCACATTTGCCACTATTCAATAATAATCTCCTATTCCTTATAATTGTTACTTAATTAGTTGTAAATAAGTTTCAGAAAAGCAAAATAATACAGATAATAAAAAAAATGAGTGTAGTAAGTTTTTTATAAAAACAGGAAACAGCGTTTTTTATTTTGCTAGTGTGTATCGAATTTACGGTGTTTTTGATAGGATGTGTCTGATGAAGTTTAAACAAAAAATTAAATTTATTTAACAGAATAATAATGAAAGCAACTAAGCGATTGATATTGATGATTTTAGATGGTTGGGGACATGGTAAAATAAAAGAAGCAGATGCCATTCAACAGGCAAAAACTCCTTTTGTAGATAGCCTTTACGAAAATTACCCTCATGCAGAGTTGCTTACTTTTGGGGAGGAGGTAGGACTTCCAGAAGGACAAATGGGAAACTCGGAAGTGGGGCATTTGAATATTGGGGCAGGAAGAATTGTGTTTCAAGAGTTGTTACGGATTAATAATATCATTCGAGATGATGTATTGAAGGAGAATGAAACCTTAGTCCAAGCGATAAAATATGCCAAAGAGCATCAAAAAGCAGTTCACTTGATGGGGCTTGTCTCTGATGGAGGCGTTCATTCTCATATTCAACATCTCATTGCATTGTGTCATATTTTTGATGATGCGGGAATAGAAGATATTTTTATTCATGCTTTTTTGGATGGACGTGATACCGATCCCGAAGGAGGATTGGGTTATTTACAAACCTTAGATGCGGGTATTTTTGATACTCGCGCGCAATTGGCTACGGTTATTGGGCGGTATTATGCAATGGATCGTGATAAGCGATGGGAGCGAATCAAAAAAGCCTATGATTTGCTAGTACATGGCAAAGGAAAAGGAGTAGAGGATTTGGTAGAAGGTGTGGATAAGGCTTATGAGGAGGGGATTACCGATGAGTTTATGGAAGCCCTTTTTAAAGTAGATGAACAAGGAGAACCAACCGCAACAATAGGGGAGGGAGATGTAGTTTTGTGCTTTAACTTTCGCACCGATCGTTGCCGCCAAATTACCGAAGTACTCACCCAATCAGACATGCCTGATCAAGGAATGAAAACGATTCCGTTGCACTATGTGACGATGACCAATTATGATGATAGTTTCGAGGGGGTACATATTTTATTTGAGAAGGAGAATGTGAAAGAAACGCTTGGAGAGGTGATTGCCAATGCTGGCAAAACACAAATTAGAATTGCGGAAACTGAGAAGTACCCACATGTTACCTTTTTCTTTTCAGGAGGTAGAGAAGTTCCATTTGAGGGAGAGAAGCGAATTATGATTCCTTCGCCCAAAGTGGCTACTTACGATTTGAAACCTTCGATGAGTGCGCGTGAGTTGACAACAGCTATTCTTCCTGAAATAATCGCACAAAGTGCCGACTTCATTTGTTTAAACTTTGCCAATACCGATATGGTCGGACATACGGGTGTGTTTGAGGCGGCTATTGAAGCAGCAGAAACAGTGGATGATTGTACAAGACAAATTGTAGAGCAAGCACAGGAAAAAGATTATACTATTTTGCTAATCGCCGATCATGGTAATGCAGATATGATGATAAACCCTGATGGTAGTCCTAATACCGCCCATTCTACCAATTTAGTGCCTGTGATTCTGGTGAGTAAAGAAGCGAATCTAAAACTACAAGATGGAAAACTTGCCGATATTGCACCTACTATTCTTGATCTAATGGAGATGGATATTCCTACTTCTATGGATGGCAAAAGTTTAAAAATAACAAATACATGATAGCTACCTTAAAGCCGCTTTTTTTAATAATGATAAGTACTATTTGCATCATCAGTTTTTCGAGTTGTGGAGATGGGGGAGGTGCTGCTGTTGAAACCAAAGAGGAACGAGCTTATTTTTCACTGGTCGATTTTTTTGATAAAGAAATCAAACGCTTGGAAGGAGAAGATAAGGAGAAGCTCGAAAAGAGGGTGATACTTAATGGGATGGAGGAAATTAAAACAATGACGAATGAACAGATTGATTGGGCAACGGAATTGAGTGTGTTTAAACAAGCGGATATTAACCGAAAGGCTTGGTTGGATAAATACGAGGTGATTGAACAAATAGAATCGACTAAAACAGGCGAGGATATTCATGTAACCGAGTATAAGGCACTTGATCCAGATTTAAAGACTCGTTTTATCAAATTGTATTATAAAGACAAAACGCAAGCTCCTCTTTTAGTTGAAATTCGCAATGAAACCAAAAATATGATTTACAAAGGCTACGAGAAATTGCGTTATAAGCGTGGAGAACGGTATTATATTGAAAATGTACAAAAAGTGGTGATGCGGAATTTAGACCAAATGATTATTGATGGTAATTGGTAGGAAATTACCTTGTACTTATTTAATAGAATCTTTTGCTCTTTTTAAATACTGCGCAAAATAAGTATCCAAATGTGGGTTGCAACCTTTCAAACCAGCAGCTACTTCCTCCGCCCATAGTAAATAACCCATTCGTCTAGTTTTCGTCCACCGATAAGGAGGATCATCTTGAATATCTCGAATATTACAAATCAAATCCGCTAATTTTACCTGCTTCGCCACCACTGACTTAAAAGGCGCATCATCAATTTGTTTTTGTTTTAATTGCTCTCTAGGAATGCGCCAATCATTTGTTACCTCCAACACAGCATTACATACCCGTTGCCCAAATCGTTGTGTCAATTCTTCGGGGAGCGTCTCCGTATCTTCGATGGTATCGTGCAATAAAGCAACCACCAATACCTCATGATCTCTCACTTGTCCTTCCTCCCAAAGCGTGCGAACCACCTTAATGGGATGGTTGATATACGGCGGTGGATTCGTTCCTTTTCGCTTCTGATATTTGTGTTTTTCAGCCGCAAAATGCAATGCTTCAATAAATAAGGTGGTGTTCGTAAAGTTAATATCCATGAATAGTTTGTTGACAAATTAATAGGATTTCTCGATAAATAAACGTATCTTAATAAAGAAAGGAGCATATTACTATCAAAAATGTAAAACAATCCTCTATTTGTTTAACGTGTAAAACATTTTCTATGCAACATTCTGTTGCCTCCTTTATTTTATTCATCACACCATTAAATAGCTGCCTATGAAAACACATGATAATGAAATCATGGTCTACTACAATCGTGACTCTAGTAGAGCAAAGAAAGTCCTTGCCTTAGCCCGAACTATCAGCAGCAATGTAAAAGAAGTGGAATATCATCACACGCCATTTACGCCTACAATGTGGCAAAGATTACTCCACAAACTCGAATTACGCCCCAAAGATCTTATGAATCGCGCACATCCTTATTATCAAGATAATATTAGAGGACGTGATTTTAATCGTGAAGGATGGTTGCAAATTCTTATCAACAATCCTGATATTATAAAAGCTCCTATTGTCGTACAAGGAAAACGTGCTTTGTTGTGCAATAATCCAAGTGATATACTTCAATTGTAATGTAATATTAAGCATCAAAATTAAATCCATTGTCCCGAAAAATGCAAAATCAACATTTTTCGGGATTTTTTATGCAACAATAAGCAAAAAACAACAACAATAGTAAGCATTAGACTGTTGAAATATCATTTATAATAGTTAGTATTCACTACATGTCATCAGTATATCTTCCACTATTCCCACTCAATATTGTCGTTTTTCCAGGCGAAAAAGTAAATTTACATATTTTCGAAACACGTTACCGACAATTAGTCCGCAATTCACTCCAAGACGGATTTAACTTTGGTATTCCTGTATATCACAACGATACAGTCACCAATTTTGGCACTGAAGTAGAAATAATCGGTGTCGAAAAACAATACGATGATGGCAAATTAGATATAAGCACAAAAGGAAGACGGGTCTTCAAATTGCTCGATTTCGATGTCCGAGCAGGAGAAAATTTATATCCTGGAGGACATATTGAGTGGCAAGAAAATATAGATGATCCGAATTTTCTCATCAAAGAGCAAATCGACGAACAGCTTATGCACTTATACGAAGCACTAAAAATTCAAAATCCAAAAGAATTTGTAGATTGCTTTTCTATTGCCCACCACATTGGTTTTTCCCAAGAACAAGAACTTGCCCTCCTTCAACTTTTTAGTGAAAGTGAACGACAAGCGATGGTACTAGATCACCTACAACAAATAGTACCCGTAGTTGTTGAAACCGAACGCCTCAAAGATCGAGTACGTATGAACGGACATTTTAAAAACTTAGGACCTTTTGAGTTTTAATTATTTTTTGGGCGTGCCCCCATTTTTGCCAATCAAGCTGTTAGGTTTCACCAAGCTGACAGGTTTCGATTGGCAAAAATGGGGTCGGGCTATCCACTTGTAGTTGTCTCATAGCTGCTTGTTCAGCATAGTCCTAGCGGTGTCTTCCGCTGTCAGCCCCGCTAGTCTTTGCTTCACAAAGCATCGATTTCGCCAAGCTACCGTTACTATCCCTCACGCAAAAAACGTTTGAACGATTAACGATTGAACGATGAAACGTCAAATAAATCTGGCTCCTGACTCCTGAAACCTGACACCTATTTTTCGCACCTCGCACAAAAATACTTACCTTTGCACCAAAATTTCAAAATACCGAAAATACAACTATGGAAGTCTTTGATATTATTGTTTTAGGAAGCGGGCCAGGTGGCTATGTAGCTGCCATTCGTGCGGCTCAACTAGGACATAAAGTCGCTATTGTAGAACGAGAATCACTAGGGGGAATTTGCCTAAACTGGGGATGTATTCCTACTAAAGCACTTTTAAAAAGTGCGCAAGTGTTTGATTATATAAAACATGCGGATAGTTATGGAATAAATGTGAAATCGGCGGATGTTGATTTTGGGGGAGTGATAAAGCGAAGTCGTGATGTAGCCAATGGGATGAGTAAAGGTGTTCAGTTTTTGATGCGTAAAAACAAGATTACCGTTATAATGGGATCGGGGAAATTGGCAACTGCTTCGAAACTAGAAGTAACAGCGAGTAATGGAACACGCACTGAATATAGTGCCAAGCATATCATTTTAGCAACAGGTGCCCGCTCACGTGAGTTGCCTTTCTTGAAGCAAGATGGACAAAAAATTATTGGGTATAGAGAGGCAATGACACTACCCACCCAACCCAAAAAGATGGTGGTGGTAGGTGCAGGAGCTATCGGAGTAGAGTTTGCGTATTTCTATAATGCCATTGGTACCGAAGTAACGATCATCGAATATGCACCTAATCTAGTGCCTAATGAAGATATTGATGTGTGTAAGGAGCTAGAACGACAATATAAAAAACAAGGCATTAAAATACATACAGGCACTAGTGTAACACAAGTAGATACCAGCGGAAAAGGGTGCAACGTATTTATGAAAGATGCCAAAGGAAAATCTACGAGTATTGATTGCGATATAGTGCTGTCGGCAGTAGGCTATATGCCTAATACCGAAAATATCGGACTCGAAGTATTGGGCATCCAAAAGGATGGACCGACTGTGGTTGTAGATGAGTTTTATCGTACCAATGTGAAGGGCGTGTATGCGATAGGTGATATTGTACACGGGCCAGCCTTAGCGCATGTGGCTTCTGCTGAGGGAATTATTTGCGTAGAGAAAATATCGGGTCATGATGTGGAGCCAATGAATTATGATAATATTCCAGGTTGTACGTATTGCTCTCCTGAAATTGCTTCTGTAGGTTTTACCGAAGCACAGGCGAAAGAAAAGGGCTTTGATATTAAAGTAGGTAAGTTTCCTTTTTCTGCTTCGGGTAAGGCTAGTGCGGCAGGGCATAAAGAAGGTTTTGTAAAGGTTATTTTCGATGCAAAATATGGCGAATGGCTTGGAGCGCATATGATTGGTTCGAATGTAACGGAGATGATTGCGGAGGTGGTTGCTGCTCGTAAACTAGAAACAACAGGTCACGAAATTATTACTACGGTGCATCCGCATCCTACGATGTCGGAGGCAGTGATGGAGGCGGCTGCGGCTGCTTATGGGGAGGTGATACATTTGTAAGGTGCGAAGTACTA